>JACQIH010000033.1 GCA_016198625.1 Candidatus Aenigmatarchaeota archaeon | reverse complement strand
TCAGATATAGTACCCGTCATCATGACTGTATTGTTCAGCGACCTGTTCTGGAGCGCGGCGACGACCGACACTGCCATCGCAGCACCCGCGGACGTGCCTTCCACGGCAGTCGCATTGACTTCTATTGCATAAGTGATGTCCAGGCTGGCCGTATCAACGCCTGTGTAGTCCCTGGCCACGTCCGCAGCGATTTTTGCCGATTGCTGCGTGTCCAGGTAAGACAAGACATTCGCGATATCAACGGACACGCCGCCCTTGCCGGGTTTGACCGACGTCCTGAGCAGGCCTATAACGCCGTTGCCCCTTGTATCCACGGCAGGCAGGTAGGTCACGACCTCGCGCTCGCCGTTGCTGTAGCTGACGACAGCAGGCTTTTCTGCCTGCAGCGACGACACGTATATCCCCCCGAGGAATCCCGCGAGCAGCGTAAATAAGACGATGAACAAAATGTCGCTTGTCTTCATAAAATCGCCATCACATCATTGCAGAACCATCATCGCGGAACAACCAAGCTCGGCTTCAATTCTGATTGAAACATAACCCTGCGTTCCACTTTTACGGATTCTAGCAAACATTCTTTCCTTGCTGATCCAAAATTTCGTTCTTCATGAGCACGGGCGCCTTGTAGCGGGCTGCCATGGCGATCGCGTCGCTCGGCCTTGAATCTATCGCCAGCACGTCGTTGTCCCTGCGCATGTACATCGTCGCCTTGTAGACGCCTGCCTCGTGGCGGTCTATGTTCGCCTGCAGCAGCTTCACCCCGAAATTGTCCATGACTTCCCTGAACACGTCGTGGCCCAGCGGCCGTTCCGAGGACACGTTATT
Source organism: Candidatus Aenigmatarchaeota archaeon (assembly GCA_016198625.1). Lineage (GTDB taxonomy): Archaea > Aenigmatarchaeota > Aenigmatarchaeia > GW2011-AR5 > GW2011-AR5 > JACPJW01. The sequence continues at coordinate 8,871 of JACQIH010000033.1, read as the reverse complement.
GGTCGCCACGGCGATTGAATACGCCTGGTCGGGCGTGACGTCGAACTGCACGGCCCTGCATCCCCCGAGCAGCGACACGGTCGTGTCGCGGATGGTCGCATTCACCGCGGTGAACCCCAGCACGGGCACGAACGACGCTACGCCGACTTCTCCCGCCGCCCGCTCTATCGCGGGGGAGCGGAAATACGTCCCCACGCTTATGCCTATGAAAAACGCGGCGGCAACGAGGATGACGACGAATGAAAGGCGCATGATATTGAAATGCCAGGGCAAATATTTAAGAAGGCAGAAAAACGACAGAAAAAGTCATTCCGTGTGGAGGGAGGTCGGGCAATTCACTTTTCAGGTTTCCTCCTGCTTTCATCCCGGACTTCCCTTTCTCCTGCTCTGGAGCCTCCCGGAAGTCTTTTTTCTCAACGAACGCTACCAAGCTTCCCGATAACGGGCGCTTCTCGGAAGGTTTCTCCGTTTCACGGTCTTTCTTGCAATGCTTACCATTCCACCGCCGCAACCATCGAACATGAAAGGCAAATAAATTCCCCGTTATCCACGTATATGCGCGACGAGGAGCAGCGAGGGCACTGGTTTGCGAAGAGCAGTTCCTTCATGGATATTTCGTACATCAGACCCACCCCGACAACGTAATTCCTCCGTAATTTGTCTAATTTAATAGATGTTTTGTAGGATAAATAAAATTGTTTGTTACCAAGTACGTAACAAATCAGTCGGTTACAAGAAATTTCGTAAAATAAATGAAAAATCTGTTTTTCATCAAGAAATCATATGATAATTTATTAACTTACTACTGGTTGTTACTTTGCAGGGAAATAAATTAAACAAGATTTTAAAAAGACTCTTGGAGAAGATTTTTAAGGGTATTGGACATGCACATTTCCTCCAGGTTGAAGGAATTCGGGCTCAGCGATTACGAAGCCAAGACTTACACCGCTCTTCTTGCCCTGAAAATGGCAAAGGTTTCCGACATAGCCAAGAACTGCAGCGTGCCGCGCAACAAGATATACGCCGTCGCCGAAAGCCTTCATAAAAAAGGTCTGGTGGAGATAATACCGGAGAAAGTCGTCAGGTTCCGTGCGGTGCCGTTCGAAGAAGTGATGAAGATTCTAATCAAGGAGCAGGAAACCCGGCTGCGTTCCATGGAGGAAAGCGCGAAGAAAATTTCCTCCATGCTGTCCTCCTTGAGCGTTGAAAAGAAGAGGGAGGACAGCACCGGCGAATTTCTGGTGTACAAAAGCAGGAAGATGATCCGCAAGAAGCTCAGGGATATCATTTCGCGCGCGGGCTCTAAGCTTTTCCTGGCGGTCTCGAAAGAGGACCTCAGCCACATCATGCCGATAGCGAAGAAGGCATCTAAAAGAGCCGATGTAAGAATCCTTTGCAGCGTCACCGAGGAAAGCATGGCGCTCGTCAAAAAATGCAAATCGTTCTGCAGGATTCACCATATTGAGAAAATGCTGCCGGAAAGGATAGCCATCGTCGACGACAGCGAAGCGTTCGTTTTCCAGATGAACCTGCCTGTAGCGCTGTACAGCAAGGACACGCAGTTCGTCGCCCTGATGAAAAGCCTTGAAAATATGATATGGGAGCAGTCCGTGGAAGCCGAGGAAAAGATAAGGGAAATAGAGACCGGGGTGCTCCCCGAGGAAATAAAAATAGTCCGCGGAACCGACGACATCAACGATATAACGCGCAGGTCCTCGATGAAAGCGAGGAAGGAAATCATGAGGGTTATAAGCGACGACGGCCTCCAGAACCTTTTCAAGCACGGCGGCCTTGAGGTGGAAAAGGAAATGTCCTCGAAGGGGGTGAAGGTCAGGTATCTGCTGTCAATAAGGAAGGAGAACGCCGTTCTTGCCGGGGAGATGATGAAATTCGCCGAGGTGCGACATCTCGGCATCATTCCGCTTAGGGTAAAAATAGTCGATGACATCTACTGCTCGCTGAGGCAGCTGGAAAACACCCAGAATCCCGCGCAGATAGTCTCGACATCGCCGGTCTTCATCAGCGCCATGAGGTCGTATTTCGAGAAAAAATGGGCGAACGCAATCCCTGCGGAGAAGCATATTGCCCGCCTGCTGATGGCCGGTCGCGTGAAAAAAGAATCGGTATTTCACGGGGTCCCGATAAGCGAATTCATTTCGCCGGGAAAAGTCCGTGCAGGAAGCAGCGATTGAGAAAGAAAAATTAAAGTTCTTTGGCTGAGCTTTGCTCAGCTTCGAGTTTAAAGAAAGTTCAGTTCAGTCCGGGTAAAGCTCTATATAATCAAGAATCCTGCCGCAGATCTTGCAGCACCGCCAGCCCTGCGTGAACTGGAACTCCTCCGAGCCGCATTCCTGGCACGTTACGCCGTAACCCCGATTCAGGTTCATAGCCGACCCTTCCTTTATCATGGAAGCTCTTTGGGCAACCCGTGAATTTCTTTCCGTGCACGCTTTCTTTCCGAAAGAAAGGGTGCTTTTAGGGGAGAAAGGGAATCAGTTCTTCACTTTATCCCGTTTCTCTATCCCTGGGCAGGGAGGTGAAGCTCTACGGCCTTGCGCCGAAGCGGCTCCTCGTCCCAAAACCCGGAGAATGCTTCCGTGATGTTCATATGTTCGTCGCAAACAGCTATTCTTATGCCTTGGAGTGTGGTGTAAGACGCCTTTCCAAGCGCCTTTTCGCAAACCATGCAGAGAGTCTGTGCTTCCATCCACCTTACCTCGTTTTCACAATCGTATCGTAAATACCGTAATAGCTTCTTTTTCCGTCAGCGTTTTCTTTGGGTTTTCTTTCCATGAATGCTTTCTTTTCCAAAAGAAAGGATTCTACCACTCGACCTGGGCGACCAGCGAGCACGACATGCAGACGAATTCGTCGTCGCTGACAACAATGCGGGACGAAGAACACCTTGGGCACTGGTTCGTAAAGACGATTTCCCGCGCTGTAATCTGATGCATGCGATCACCCCACAACTGTAATGCAAGCTTCCTGTAATTTTTACGTAATTTTCCACTTTAAGCTTATGTTTAAGTCTTATAATAGCCCCTGATGTTATATATAGGATTGTCTGTTACTTTGGGATGTTACAAACAGACTAGTTCCACAGGAAACAAGGGGGTTGCTAAAAATTTGATTTATTTAGTAAATTTTACCATATTGTAAAATTTTCCAATTATTTTTGCAAAGAAATATAAGACTTCGACACCATCTAAGTATAGTCTTTCGGGGTTAAAAATCTTTGTTACCTTTTGTTGGAACAACCCTGAAAGGTACCAGTGGGTATTAGTGGGTTGTGGAAATGGAGATTTCTTCGCAGTTAAAGGAATTCGGGCTTACCAACTACGAGTCAAAGGTCTATGTAGCCCTGCTCGGGCTCAAGCAGGCCAAGGTGTCGGACATCGCCAGGATAAGCAGCGTGCCGAGGAACAAGATATACAGCGTCACGGAGGCCCTGCACAAAAAGGGCTTCATCGAGATTATACCCGAAAGGGTCACAAAATTCAGGGCCGTGCCGTTCAGGACGGCAACGCAGCTCTTCATCAGCGACCAGCAGAACCGCCTGCGCTCCCTGGAGAAGTCCGCAGACAGAATATCGTCCGTGCTCTCCTCGATAAAGAGCGAGAAAAGCGGGGAGGACAGCAGCGGGGAATTCCTTATATATAAAAGCAAAAAACTGATACGCAGGAAGCTCCGCGAGCTCATAGACAGCGCTGCCTCGAGCGTGCTTCTCGTCGTTTCCCAGAAAGATTTAAACTACATAGTGCCTGCTCTTAGGAAAGCCTCTGAAAAAGCGGAGGTGGCTGTGTTCTCCACGGTCACGGAAGAGAACTACACGCTTATGGACAAGTACAGCTCCTTCGCCACGATACGCCATATCGGGCAGATGCCGCCGGAAAAGGTAGTCATAATCGACGAGAAAGAGGCGTTTGTCTTCGAGACGAACCCGCCTACGGCCCTTTACTGCAAGGAGCCCCAGTTCGTGGAACTCATGAGGAGCTTCATCGGCACGATATGGAACTTCTCGACAGGCATCGACACGAAGCTGGAGGAAATAAGGACGGGCATACCGCACGAGGAAATCAAGATTATCCGCGGTGACGAAGCCATCTACGAGACGTCCCTCCAGTCATCGCTTACCGCGAAGAGAGAAATTTTAAGGGCGATAAGCGACGACGGACTTGAGAACCTGGTAAAATGGGGAGTCTTTGACGCTGAAACGGAGCTCGCGACAAAAGGCGTGAAAATAAGGTACATGCTGCCAATAACCAAGGAAAACACGCCGGTTGTGAAGGAGATAATGAAATTCGCCGAAGTGCGGCACATGGGCTCGATACCGATACGCGTGAAAATCATCGACGACGTCTTCTGCTCATTCAGGCAGTGGGACGGCAGCAAGCCCGACCAGATAGTGTCGACGTCGCCTCCCTTCGTTAACATGATAAGGTCGCTGTACGAGAAGGTCTGGGACGGCTCGATGTCTGCCGAGAAGCGCATCGAGAGCCTCGCCTTGTCCGAGAAGCTCAAATCCGAGGGCCTGGACATGGACGAGTTCGGCCCGGAAAATCTCGTGATAGATTACACCGAAGACGTGTTCGAGTCCCTCAGGAAATCCTCGGCTGAAGCCAAGGAAAGCATTGCGAAAATCATAAGCGCTGATCACCTGAAGAACATCAAGAAGCACGGCATAGTCGAGGCGGAACGCGAAGCCGCCAGGAACGGCGTAAAAGTGCGGTTCCTGTTTCCGATAACAAGACAGACGCTGGCCCTCGCCAAAGAGCTCATGGAATTCGCCGAAATCCGGCATATCGATTCAGTGCCCGTGCAGGCCAAGCTCGTCGATGGCAGCCATTGCGCGGTCATAGATTACTCGCGGGGGAAGCCAATGTTCTCAGCCGTGAATTCGAAGAGCTTTTACGGAATGATGGAGTCCTATTTCGAGCGGAAATGGAAAAGAGCCGTTCCTGCAGAGAAGCGGATAAAGAAGCTCCTGGCAGGCAAGGCAAAGGTGACCGAGGGAAGCATATCCCTGAGCAGATTCACCAAGGAAAAGGAAAAAGCTGCCGTGCATGTCGATGCATGAATAAATATCTACGGGCTAAAGCCCATAGTATTTTTGCAGAAATGCAGAAGTGTTATAAACGGCTTAAAAGCCATAGTATTGACTGCATTTCATGCAATAATCTTTTCGCATCTCAGCACGGCACAACTTTTTGTAAAAAGTTATATCAAAAACACATCAAAAAATATTTTGGGAAAGTTCATCAAAAATTAAGTTTTAGGGACCTTTATTGCGACGCTTCGGGCGTAGCCTGATTTCTTTATCTTCGCGACAGCCTTCTCGAGCCCTTTCGGATTGCCCTGGACCACGGCCGTCCATTCAATGCCGTCACGGCCCATGTTCAGCACTCCGCTCTCCGCTAGATTGTGGGACGAGAGCACCCTCATCGTCTTCAGGAACCTGTTGAAATCCGGAAATTTTACATGAAACTCCACGCATGAATTGTTTATTTTCATTTTTCCACTCCGTAAAGAAGCGCAGGGACCCAGAAACCCCGCCACCATATCTACGCTTTCGTGGTTAATAAAGAAGGCGCCAACTTCCTCTCCAGATTTTGCAATTTTCCAAGGGTCTCATGGAAATTCAAGAAAATCTTAGTTTTTTTAGTGCTTTTCAGTGAAAACCAAGTCAGAAATGCTATATGTGGGCCTCTTTTGGAAAAAAATCAGCTTTAAGTATTGCGAAAATCATAAGACAAAACGACATTTGCGTAATCTGTTTAACCTACAAGCGTGGGATGTGGTAAAGATGCCGGATAGCTTATCTGACAAGGACATGAAAATCCTTAACCTAGTCAAGGAAAACGCGCGATACACGGCCAGGCAGATAAGCGAGAAGACGGGAATCCCCATAACGACCATCCACAACAGGATAAGGACCCTTGAGCAGGAAGGCGTGATAAGGGGCTATACGGCAAAGCTCAACAGAAAGAAAATCGGGAAGCCCCTGCAGGCGTTCATACACGTGGAAGTCGAGTACATACTGCCCGGCGGCAACAAGCTGAACCAGGAAGAGCTCGCCAGGAAAATCCTGAAGATGCCCGAGGTCGAGGAATGCCACATCATGGCAGGCACGACGGACATCCTCATAAAGGTCGCCGTGGCCGACGTGGAAGAGCTCAACCAGTTCGTCATCCACAGGCTGAGGAACCTCGACGGCGTCGTCGATACCGTCACGGCCATCGTTCTCAAGGACGTCTCAGAGTGATTCTACGCCAGCGTTTGCTTTTAATTCTTCGACTTCCTAAATTTTAGTTCCGTTTGTTAGTACTATTGGTGATATTTATTTCAAGACCTTACAAGCTGCCGAAAGGGCTAAGAGAAAATATATTGGTTGTCTCAGGCGGCGGAACCATAACGATGAAAAAATATATTGAAAGAACCTTGGAGCCATCAGAAAGCGGGAGGAAAGTAATTGAGCAGTATTTTCCAGGATTTCGTGTCGTAGAATCCATAAATTTGGACAGCACAAATGTAGGCTATCCGGAATTTATGACATTGTCTGAGCCCATTATGCACGGATTGCAGGAAGGAATGGGTGTTGTTGCCACGGTGGGCTCGGATGGTTTTGGTTCCATAGGTTCGAATGGGCAGGCGAGAATTCGTAACATAAAACGTGGAAACCGCCGCGGTGTTGTATTCGTAGCATCCATGAGCCCGATGGGCATGAAGCATTCCGATGCGCCGTATAGCATGCATGCGGCTGTTCTTGTGGCAAACGACGGGGAGCGGTATCCGGGCGTTAATGCATGCATCAATGCCGGCGAGGTCCATAGGCCGGCGCGCCTCATGAAAATGCAAACCACCGAGCTCAAAGATTATCACATCGGAGCAACAGTTCCTATGGAAAGGCCTTTTGAACCTATTTTCTATCCCAAGATAGGACAGCTTTCAATACGTCCCTGGTGGGAATTCTGGAACATTCGGAATCCAAAATACTCGGTGCCGTACGATAGGACCCCTATTTACAATACGAGCGGCGCAGAGCTTCAATGGGGATTCAGGAAACTATCGAAAAGCAGGGAAACCCTGGAAGGACTAATCGCAGAATTGTTCGGGCATGAAAAAGACGAGCCGTTTTTGCTAACGGAATATGCGCCTGTGTATGTCGCTGATTTGCACGCCAATTATAATCCGGAATTGCTGGAACACGTCCTTGAAAGGGGGTATGAAGCCGCCGTCTTGTTGGGTTCTGGAACGGGAGGCGTGCGAAACCTTGTGTATGATTCTCCGGGTGTTGTATCGGAAAGGGCCGTAATACCGCGAATTAAGAAATGGCGTGATAAAGGAAAGCTGGTGTTTATCACTTCAATAGTTCCTAAATCAATAGTAGATCCGTTGCAGTACGGTGTAAATTTGGACGCTATAGCGGCTGGTGCGATACCCTGTGGCGATATGAGCACTAATTTCTTGGTAACTCTGACAGAGCTCGTGGGGGGCATTAAGAAACGTGCAAATCTTACGCCCTATGAGGCAGAGCATCTATTTTGGGATATTGCCATATCCGAGCACGGAGTGAATCCGGTCTTTATGGCTGATTTCACCATAAATTACGACGATGTACTTAAAATTTACGATAAATTAGCTTCCAGTAGGAAATCGGAAATACCACCACCATAACAGGCGAAATAAACTTAACAATGTCCAGACGCCATGAATGCAATCATCAAGCTGTTAATGACGCTTTACCTTTCTGGGATAATGTCCAATAAAATCAAGAAGATGCTTTACAGATTTATTTAGTCGCGCTTGTCAAGCCTGGCCGCGTTTTAACCTTTTTACCCTTACGCTTCATTCCTTAATCATGCCGTCCGTCGAGGAAGTCATACGCGCCGAGCGCGACAAGAGGATGCTCCAGCAGCGCCAGGCCGTGGCCGACAACATGAAGGGCGTGAAGAAGCGCATCGCGGTCATGTCCGGGAAGGGCGGCGTCGGGAAGACGATGGTTACCGTCAATATCGCCGCCCTGCTCGCGGAGAAGCATAAGGTAGGCCTGTTCGACGCCGACATAGACTGCCCGAACGTCGGGAAGTTCCTGGGAATGACCGAGAAAGCAAAGATAAGCGCAGACAATAGGATAACCCCTGCGGAAAAGCACGGCATGAAAATCGTGTCGATGGCTTTTCTTCACGAAAGCGAAAGCCAAGCAACGATATGGCGCGGACCCATCATAAGCAACGCAATCCTGCAATTGATGGAAAAAACAAACTGGGGTGAGCTTGATTATTTGTTTGCGGACATGCCGCCCGGAACTTCGGACGCCGCGCTCACGATGATGCAGCTCATAGGCATAGACGCCGCGATAATCGTCTCGACGCCGCAGTCGGCGGCCATAGCCGACGCCCGCAGGGCGATAAGCATGTGCCGCCACATGGGCGCGCCCGTGCTTGGAATCGTCGAGAACATGTCGGGCTTTTTCGGCAAGCGCGTCGAGGAAATCGCGAAAGAGGAAGGCATACCGTTCCTCGGCAGCATTGAGCTGCGCAAGGACATCGCCGAGCTTTCCGACCTAGGCCTGCTGCCGGTCAGGGAAAGCGCCGAGGCGCGCGCCGTCTTCGAGCAGATAGTCAGCAACTTTCCCGAGGAATACAGGGTGAAATGATTGGAAATAACAGAAAAAATTGACAAGTTGCACGAAATGGCGGCAAGAAATGGAAACGCTCTTCATTCTTATTACTTGGCTGTAAGAAGCAAGCCACCACCTTCTGACCTTTCCTTGGACGCACTTGATTCCTATGCGTACGCTCCCGAGCTGGGTAGGTTCCTTTTGAACATATCTCCCGAGCATATTGTGGAAGAATTGGGTGAAGATGTTCT
>JACQIH010000030.1 GCA_016198625.1 Candidatus Aenigmatarchaeota archaeon | reverse complement strand
TACGAATGTCTTGCTGATAATCGGCTACGAGAACCTGAATGCTTACAGGGCATCGCTGGACAGCTTCCTCGAGAGGGGCGGGACGATATTCATGCTCTCGCACCTCTACGAAAATCAGGTGAATGACGGATATATGAATACGGTCTTCGGCCTGAAATGGACAGGGGACGGAAGCGGACCAGGAAGATTCTACGACACCACAACGCCTTCGAAGGTCTCGTACAAGGTGGCCAATTATTACTCGGCGCTGCGGAAGGAGGACGCATCTGCGGCCGCGTTCAGCGGCTTTTCCGGGGGAGGCGTCAATCAGGTCGCGGTTGACGACAGGTCCGTTGTCGTGTCGAGCCCCGCGAACGTCATATCGTACGTGAAGATAAACCAGTTTATTGTGAATAACCGGGGCCGGACCGTATGGTTCTCGGACTACGACTACGGGTCAAACAGCCCGGACGCCCAGCAGCTGAAAAACCTTACAAAGGCCGCGCTGATGTGGGCATCCGGAGAACGCTACAAGATGGACCCTTTCAGGAAATCAGCTGGTCCCGTTTTCTCGGAGGCGAAACTGCTCTCAACATCAGGCAGCGAGCATTTTGAAGTGAGCCTGCTGTTCTGGAAGATCTTTTTCTAATCAGTTCTTATAGTTTGCTCCGAAAACTTGACCTATGAAAATGGAGCGCATATGCATAATCTGCGGCTCACCTGCGTTCGTCAGCAATTACTGCGAGAAATGCTACCTGAAAGGCCAGATCCTGTTCCAGGTGCCCGAAAAGATCCAGGTGAAGCTCTGCACCAACTGCGGCTCGTACTATGACAGGGGCTGGAAAAGGGAAGATCTCGAGGGTATTCTTCTGGGAAAGCTGGAGACGAAAAACCACGTGGCCCGCAAAGAAGTGAAAGTTATGCAAGGCCATGCCGTGTTTTCCGGCTCCGGCCGCATAAAGCCGAGCAGGAGAATTGTGGAAGAGACGAAGAAAGTGCCGCTGCTGATAGAAAGAAGAAAATGCGAGGACTGCATAAAGCTGCTGAGCGGATATTACCAGGCAATATTCCAGATACGGGGGAGCATGAGCGAAGAAATATTTGGCAAAGTTGCATCGGCGGTCGGAGATGGCGAAATAATGCCCGCGAAAGCGAAAAACGGCTACGACGTTAAGTTTATCGACAAGAAAAGGGCGTCTTCGGTCGCTGGATTACTTAAAGGCTTTGCGATAAGGAAGACCTACAAACTTATAACAGAGAAGAAAGGGAAAAAACTTTACAGGGACTATTATTCGATAAGGTGATTCATTGGCTGAGCAACCTACGGAAATCCGCGTTAGAACACCGAGGGGGAAGGAGCTTCTCGGGGTAGTCGAGGCTATGCTCGGCGCGAACAAGCTGCACGTGAGATGCCAGGACAACAAGATGAGAATCTGCAGGATACCGGGCAAGATGCGAAAAAGGGTATGGATAAGGAAGAACGACGCGGTCCTCGTCGAGCCGTGGGCCATACAGGGCGACACGAACGGCGACATCATCTGGAAATACAACCCCACCGAGGCCTCGTGGCTCAGGCGAAAAGGCATCTTGCGCATAGAGTGATTTCTGTGCTGAGGGCTGTCAAGATACCGAAAGAAAGAATCCCCGTGCTTATCGGGAAAGACGGCTCCGTCAAAAACCAGATCGAGGAACTAACGGGCGCCAGAATATCCATAGACGAAGATATAGAAATCGAGGGCGAAGTCATCGCGGTGCTGAACGCCGAGAACGTCGTGAAGGCTGTCGGAAGAGGATTTTCTCCTGAGAAATCATTGTACCTGCTGGACGAGGACTACACCCTGGAAATAATCCAGCTGCCGAAAAACGAGAAAACATTAAATAGGGTCCGCTCCAGAATAATTGGGGCGAAGGGAAAGGCGAGGAAAAAAATAGAGACGATGACAAAGACGTTCATATCCGTATACGGAAGGACCGTATCGATTATAGGCAGGTACGACGACGCCAGCAAAGCGCGCGGCGCGATAGAAAAGCTAATCAGCGGTTATTCTCACAAGACCGTTTACAAGTCCCTTGGTTGATTAAGATGGCTGACCTGATCAAGAAGAGCGCTGAGGAATTTGCAAAGGAGCAGAAAGAGATATCCATAAGCGAGTTCTTCGAGAAGAACAAGCACCTGCTGGGCTTCGACAACCCGACGAAAGCGCTGCTGATGACGGTCAAAGAAGCCGTTGATAACAGCCTTGATGCTTGCGAGGAAGCCGGGGTCCTGCCAGACATCACGGTGAAAATAAAGCAGACCGGGGAGGACCGCTTCCGCGTCATCATACAGGACAACGGTCCCGGCATTGTAAAGGAACAGGTGCCGAGGATCTTCGGCAAGCTTCTTTACGGCAGCAAGTTCCACAGGCTCCGCCAGAGCCGGGGGCAGCAGGGCATCGGAATTTCCGCGGTGGTCCTTTATTCGCAACTCACAACAGGAAGCCCGACGAAGGTCTGGTCGAGGACCGACGAGAAGAAGAAAGTCCATTACTACGAACTCTTTATCAACACAAGCAAGAACGAGCCGGAAATAGTAAAGGAAGAGGCGCTCGACGAGGGCATGGAGCGCGGCGTGAAGGTCGAGATTGACGTCGTCGGAAGGTACAGGAAAACGCAGGGCGTCGACGACTACATGAAGCAGACAAGCATCGCAAATCCGTTCGCGAAAATGATTTATCACGCTCCCGACGGCACAAAGATGACATTCCCGAGAAGCTTCGACGCGCTGCCGAAGCCCCCGAAGGAGATGAGGATGCATCCTTACGGGGTCGAGTTCGGAATCCTGCAGCGCTTCCTGACAAAGACAAACTCGAAGACATTGCTTTCATTTCTGACAAACGAATTTTCGTCAGTAGGCACCCAGACGGCGAAGGAAATATGCAAGACCGCGAGGCTTGACGCGAACGCGAAGCCCTCGTCGCTGGACAGGGCAGCCGCGGAGAAGCTGCTCGGCGCGATGCAGAAAGTGAAGATACAGAGGCCGCCCACGGACTGCCTGTCCCCTATCGGCGAACAGGAACTGGAGAAGAGCCTGAAGAAGGAATATCCGCAGGCAGAATTCGTATCCGTGATTGAAAGGGAACCTGAGGTTTACGGTGGCATGCCTTTCCAGATCGAAGTGGGTGTTGTTTTCGGCAACGTAGGCGGGCTTGAGGAGCCCATTGATTTCGCGAGGATAGCGAACAGGGTCCCCTTGCTTTACCAGGCGGGCGCCTGCGCTACCATGGAAGCCGTGAAGGAAGTTGACTGGAAGCGGTACGGGCTGCAGCAGCCGAAGAACTCGCTGCCGGTAGGTCCCATGATTCTCGTTATACACATGACTTCGGTCTGGGTTCCTTTCGTCTCTGAAAGCAAGGAAGCCATAGCGCCTTACCCGGAAATTGTAAAGGAGATGAAGCTGGCGGTGCAGGACGCCGCGCGCGAGCTGTCGCGCTACCTGTCGGGGAAGCGGCGCGCCGGCGAAGCGAAACGGCGCATACAGATATTCGAGCGGTACGCGAAGGAAGTGGCCTCTTCCTTGTCGGTGATCACGGGCGAAAAGGAAAACGCGATCGAGAAGAAGCTTTTAGGCATCATAGAGAACAAAAATAAAATGAAGGACTTCGAGCAGCAGGAGGCTGTGCAGCCTCCGCAGTTCGCGGCCGCCGCAACTGCCGGAAAGGAAAAGAAGGAAAAGCCCCGACAAACTGAAGAAGAGTAATCATCGCTGATGTGATAGCATGCCAAAAGACGTCCGGAAGGAAATGGAAAAGCTGGGCAGGAAAGTCCTGCAGGATATAGAAAAGGGCGAGAACCCCAACATAGAGATACCGATAAGGGCGCTCTCCAACGTTATCTACGACAAGAGGACAGGACAGCTTACTCTGGGCACGAAGACCTCGAAAAGGTTTTACTTCAACGTCGCGCATTCAAAGAAGTTCATGCAGACCCTGATGGTCGGGGCTTTCTGCAAATCTCTCATAGACGAGAACATACACGCAAGCATCCGAGACATGTACTACAACCTCAAAAGAACTTTACCGGACAGCAACGAGAATACTTTTGACGAGCAGTCAGAGAGCGACCCGATAATCGTTGACATGGAGGTCGCCATAGACGTCCTGCGCGAGCAGCTGCACCTGACAACGGACCGGAAGGGCATAGTTGCGGGCAACGTCGTCATCGAGGACCGCGGCGACAGCATCGACTGGTCGAAGCTGGGAAGCGGCGGATGGTCCATACCAAGCACCGTGGACGAAGTAGACTTCAAGAAAGTCAACGCGGACTTCGTCCTTGTCGTGGAAAAAAACGCCGGCTTCGAGCGGCTGCACGAGGACAAGTTCTGGCAGAAGCAGAAGTGCGTCCTGATCGGAACCGGCGGCCAGCCGTCGCGCGGCACAAGGCTGCTGATACAGAGGCTGAACGAGGAGCATAAATTGCCCGTTTATGTCATGACGGATTCGGACAGTTACGGCTTCTACATCTATTCCGTCATCAAATCGGGTTCCATATCTTTAGCCCACGTTTCCGACCGCATCGCGACGCCTTCGGCGAAGTTCATCGGCCTCACGGTCTCGGACATATTCGACTACGACCTGAAGAAAGCCACGATCAAAGCCAAGGAAGTCGACATAAAGCGGGCGAAGGAGCTGCTCAACTACGAGTGGTTCAGCAAGAACCCGAGGTGGAAGAAGGAAATCAACCTGATGATCGAGAAGGGCGTCAAAGCGGAAATAGAAGCGCTGTCGCACCGCGGGCTCAAGTTCATGTCCGAGACCTACCTGCCGGACAAGCTGAAGAAGGGCGATTTCCTGGATTGATTTTTATTTTCACTTGTGAAAAATAAAAATCAATAAATATTAATAGAGCGCATATTTGTTAAATTATGTTAAATACATCAGTAACTTTTTCCAAAGCCGATATCAGAAAGGGATTACGTTTACCACAGAAGTTAAGCCCAAATCTTGCGGAAGAAATAGGGATCCATATTGGTGATGGAAGTCTTAATATTTACAAGGGAAGGTATCTTTATTCGTTAAGAGGGCACTCAAAGGACGATGAAAATTATTATTTGAATTTTATTAAAAATTTATACAAGAATTTATTTGGTATTGATATTCAAATAAGAAAATGGCCTGATGTTATAGGATTTCAAATATCTTCAGTTGGTATTGGTGAATTCAAGCATCAATGTCTTGGTCTTCCTTTGGGCCATAAAATTAACATTAAAATTCCTGATGCGGTTTTGAAGAGAAGAAATTTAATTTCTGCCTGTATAAGAGGGATTTTTGATACCGATGGATCATTATCATTTGAAAGAAAATCAAGAGATAAACCGTACTACCCAAGAATAATATTCTCAAACACTTCAAAAAAACTCACTAAACAGTTAATTTTTCTTTTGAAAGAAGACTTTCATTTCAATTTGTCATCGTGGGAAGTCCATTACGAGAACAATTGGAATACACTCTATAGAGTTTGTATAAGAGGTGAAAAGAATCTCGAAAAATGGTTCAAAATGATTGGAAGTAACAATCCTAAAAACATCTTTAAATATCATTATTGGAAAAATCACGGTTATGCCCTGGTAGCTCAGTAGACTTCTTTCTTAAGAAAGGGTCGGAGAAAGGTAGAGCGTCTGATTGCTGTTCTGCAAGGCGAGGCTGTTAAATGCCTGCTGAAACCAGAAGGTCAGCGGTTCGAGTCCGCTCCGGGGCGCTTATGGACAAAATGCCTAAGGTGGGCGTAGGCTGCCTTATCATTGAGGGCGGCAGGATTCTTCTCGGAAAGCGGAAAGGCTCGCACGGCGACGGCCAGTGGTCCGATTTCGGCGGCCATCTTGAGCACGGCGAGACTTTCGAGAGCTGCATAAAGCGCGAGCTCAAGGAAGAGATAGGAATCGAAGTAAAGAACCTTAAAATGCTCTGCGTAAGCAACGTAATCAGGGGCGGCGCTCACTACGTTGACATAGAATTTGCCGGGAAAATCAAGTCAGGCAAGCCGAGAATCGTAGAGCATGAAAAAATCGGGGAGATAAGATGGTTCCCGCTAAACAGGGTGCCGAAAAACCTTTTCGTGCCCTGCAGGCTCGGACTGAAGGCCTTGAAGACGAAGAAGATGTATTTTTCAGTTAAGGGAAGAACGGGAAGGTAGCTCAGCCTGGGAGAGCACATGCGTTTAAGCGCAGCTCAAACGGCTGAAGACCGTGGAGCATAGCACTTGATTGGTGCTACGCCGGGAATGTCGAGGGTCCAAATCCCTCCCTTCCCATTACAACTTTTAGAAAAAGTTGTATCAAAACGACTACAAATCACATCTGCATTACGCCTTCCGCCTCAGGAAATTATTAATACCGCTCCGGCGTAATTCTTGTCATGGGCTACGAATTCAGGCCGCCTGGTGCCAGCAGCATTGACCTGAAAAAAATCGGCATAGGGCTCGTCGCGGTGCTTTTCATATTCGTGCTTTACTCGGTCGGCACGGTAGTCACGGGCTACACTTCTTACTCCGGCAAACTGGAGGACGAGCTGAACAGCACGAAAGAAGACCTCAGGATTATTTCAGCCGCGCGCGAGGAGTGCGCGCAAAGCCTTATCGACAAGTCAGCGGCTTACAGCGAGTGCTCTGGGAAATTGCAGAGCTCGGAGCAAGCTGCAGATAAATGCGAAACCGACTTGTCAAGCCTGAGGGCTAGTTCCGAAAGCAGTCTGAACGAATGCAGGACGGAACTGAACAGCCTGAAAACTAACCAGTCGTCGCTGTCGGCAGGCTACAAAAATCTTGTGAAGAACTCGGTAAAAGCTATATGCTGCACGCTGTCGGACGTCGAAAGCGCGTCAGCGAAGCAGTGGAGAATAGACAGCGACAAAATCTTCTGCAGCGGCAACTTCACCGTGAATTGCGCCACCGGTGAGACAAGCGGGTTCTAATCATCGGAAAGATGGAAACCGGATATTCAGAGATTACAGCCTTCTTATCTGAACCTCTTCTTCACCTCGTCCATTATCGACTGGTAGCCCTTGTTGTATTCAAGCTCTTCCGGTATCAAGGTCGCGGGATGCACGAAGCCCTGCTCGCGCATGAATTCGGCTTTCTGCGATGCGCGCGCTCTTACAAAGTCCCAGTCGGGCGTCTCGAAGGCATCCACAGCTTCCGTGAAAACGCCCTCGTGCATGCTGAACACCGCAGCGCTCACGATAGGTATGCAGAAATTCGTCGTCGATGACGTTTTCAGCTTCACGGGCATCAGCGGCACGTGGTGGCTCCCGCGCGTGTTGCCGGCAACGTAGTGCGCGAGCTTGAAAACAGAACCCATCTCTTCCGTGGCCGGGAACTGCTTCTGGAGCCTTATCAACGCAGCCGGGTCGTCCTTGCCGACGTAAGTTCCGGCAATGTTGTGAAGCCTGTCCGTCGTAGCCGCAAGAATCGGCTCGCCGTCCCTTGTCAGTATGGATTCAACAACGTAGCGGCCCGGGTACATGAGCGAGGCGGCAATCATGAAAGTGTCCTCGGGCGTGTGCATGTCAGCGATTTTCCCTTCCATGACATCCATGACCCGGAACTTCACGCCTCTGGTCAGCGTCGGGTTCAGCAGCAGCCCCGTGTTCGCGGAAGGCTCGCAAAAAAGCCTGTAGAAAGGAAAATTGAAAGCGCCCGGCTCGGTCTTGTCCGCGGTGATGAGGGCGAAAGCCTCGTTCGGCCTTTCCTCGAAGGTCAGCTCCGCGACCCCAGGGCCCATTCCCTTGACGTTCCCCGAAAAAGAAGTCTTCAGCAAATCCTGTCCCGCGCCGTACAGGCCCTGTCGCTTCGCGACCTCCGTACCCTGCATGAGCGCGTCAAAGGCGAGCTTGTGAATTTCTTCACTGCCCGTTCCGTGCTGGTGGCTCATGAGAATATGGATGTCGTCGCCGGTATAGCTGATATAAGAATCAAGAAACATCTTTTGCCTGCTGCGGATGAAATCCTCTACGGTCTTGAGGATTTCCCTGCTCGGCTTCGTATGACCTCCGACAGCGCCTATGTCGGCCTTGATTACGGTCAGAGTGATTTTCATTTGTCAAACACCATGAACTGCTATTTCTATAGACATAACGTATTTAATCTTAGCCAAGTTTCAGCGCATTTGCAAATTCGGCGAGCACTTTTCCGGGGTCCGGGCTTTTTACAACGCCTGACGCGACAAGCACGCCACGGGTGCCGAGACGAAGCGCTTCGCTGATGTCAGCGCCGTTTGTTATGCCTGCGCCGCATAGAACCGTTACCTTTGAATTTCTGGCTGAAACAATATCCACGCTCTGTGTCACGACTTCCGGCTTCGCCTTCGAAACCGAGACGCCGCTTCCTATAAGCTCCGTCGGCTCTATCGCTATGAAGTCGGGGGCAAGCTCCGCTATTGAACCCGTTTCTTCCGGCGTAGCAGCGCAGCAAACAGAAACTATGCCGACGCTCTTTGCTATGCCGATACACTTTTTGATGTCCGCCTCCGCCATTTTTTTCTCGGAATGGTTAATCAGCGTGCCGACGATGCCGGCTTCCTTCAAATTCTCCGCAACCGCGTGGCCTGTAAAAGCTCCGGCCTTGGCAACAGGGTCTATGTGCTGCGCAAATACTTGCAGGGAGACGGCGTCCTTCACAGGCGCTATGTCGTGATATTGCGGAGCGACGGCGATACTCACGTCGTGCTCGCGGGCAACGGCATCGCATAGCTGCGCAAGCCTTACGGCGTTTCCGCCTGTGGCTTCCCCGTAGGCCTTGAAATTAACTATAATGACGGGTAATCTCATTACTAGTGACCATCCGCGGCTACGCGAAGATGCTTTCAAGCTCGCGCTTTATCCTTTCCATACCGAGAATTTTGTCCGTGGTTTTCATGGACTCTTCCCTGCCCATGATTCCTGCCTGCGCGACAGCGGCGTCCGCATTTTCCGGGACGACTATGGATTCCTGCGGCACGTAAAACGACATGAAAACGCTGTTGCCGTTGGCCTGCACCGTGTTCATCAGCAGTGAAACGGCATAAGTGTCGTATCTGTTCAGGCCTATATCGCGGGCCGCTTCCATTATCTGGGAGCTTGTTGTCGCGCTGTTCAGCAAAGCGACGCGCGACTCGTTTTTGTACAAGTCGTACAGGGCGTCCTTGCCCGGGGCCTGATCAAACTCAACTCTCATGGAATTTATGTGCGCAATCGTATGCGGCACCTTGAATGCCACGCTGTTCATGGGAACGTTTATGACGGTGTTGACGTCGTGCGCATGGTGGCTCTTCGATTTCCACTCGACAGAATTCAGGGCGGAACCTTTGCTGTCGCTCGGATCAGCCCCGCGCCTTATCAGGAATGCGTCGATATTCTTTATCGCGTAATTCTCGGTCAGCGGCTTCAGCAAACGGCAGTACGCGGTGGTATTGCAGCTGACGACGCGTACGTATTTCCTGCCCTTCGCAGCGTCGAAATTGCTCCTCGCATTGAAGCTGATATCAGCTATAGACTCGTCCTCGCCGCCCTGGAATATGGCCGTCTTGTTTTTCGGCGCGTATATGCTGTTCTTGTTCTGGACACCCTTTCCGTCCGAAGAAGCGTCTATGACAACATCGGCCTCGTTTATCATTTCATCAACGGTCCCGAAAACTTCCACGCCCTTTGATTTGAAACTGCCCACGGATTCCGCAGGAACGAAGACATTTATGCCCTTCATGTTCGCGATTCTCGCGTCCTGATCTGGCGTATATTTGGACACGCCCACCAGCTTCATATTGGGGTTCTGCGCAAGCACGTCGGCGACCCTTTTCCCTATTGTCCCGTAACCGTTGACGCATATCTTCATACAATCACCCTTGTTTTTTCCTTCCTGTCAAGCAGTTCCAGCGCGGGCAGACCTCCGTTCATAAGGAATTCGAGCGTGGCGCCGCCGCCTATGGAAACCAGAGAAAATCTCTGGCCGAATCCGAAGCTCCTGACCATCTCCGCCGTATCGCCGCCCGCCGCTATTGAAATAGTGCTGTTCGCCTCGGTCTGCCGCACAATGGCTTCAACAACGCCGAGGCTGCCTGCAGCGAAGATTTCGTTCTCGTACCATCCGACTGGCCCCGCGAGCACGACCGTATGGGCATGCTCGAGGCTTCTTGCCCAATTCTCGACCGTCTTCGGCCCTACGTCGCCAGCGACCATGCCTTCGGAAATCTTATCGACGTAGAAAACCTCCGGCGCTTTCGCGCCTATCGTGAACACGCCGTGATCGACTGGCAGGCTCACTTCTATTTTCCTTTCCTTCGCCTTGATCAGCATGTTGCCCGCAACCATTATCTGGTCGTATATCTGGTCCCACTCGAGGTAGGAATCCCCGACGATGTCCTTTATTTGCTTTCCCCTGACGTTTTTCATCATCTCTTCCTTCCCTTTCTTCACGTCTTCCATGTATTTCTCCGCGATGAGGAAGGGGTACGACAAAGCGCCCCCCACGAAAATCTTGTCGCCGACGCGCATATTGTCCATGAGCTTGCTTGCAACGTCGATCTTCGATACAATGCCCGGCTTCGTCTCTATCTTCTTCCCGGCTATTACGAAAACGAAAGGCCTCCTCTCGCTCTTCGTGAGATTATTGAAAATGCCTTTCAGGTAATCTACCTCCTTCTTGAACTGAAGGCCAAGAACCTTGATTTTCACGTGGTTTGTTATCTCCCCGACGGTAGCGTTGTTGACCCTGTGGGCCTGCGCGAAGCCGTCCTGGATATATGCATCGCCCAGCGACGCGATGGCCTTTGCAAATTCCCTGCCGATATCCTTGTCGCCGTTATTTTCGCCTTCCCAGAACCTCATGTTGTCGAGGAGCACAACCTCCCCGTTCCTCACTTTCCTGTCCATGTATTCCGACGCGTGCTTGACGTAGTCAGTCGCGTCCGCGAAGAAGTTGCCGTCATCATCCAGGGCAGAAATAAAATGAACCTTTTCCTTGAGCATGCCGTGCAAATAATCGGCTTCGGGCCGCAGGCTCAGCCTCCTGTCGTAAAGCAGCCCGTTGTAGCGGGCGTTCTCGCCGATTTTAGGTTCCTTCACGGGGGCCTTTTCCGGCCTTCCTGCGTACGTAAGGATGATTATTCTTTTCGCGCCTTTCTGCTTTAGCGTCTTTATGGTCCCCTCAGCTGTTTCAATTCGCAGGCCGTCTTTTATATTGCCGTGCTCGTCGAAAGCGTCAAAGGATGTTCTCAGAAGTACAGATCTGCCCGCGATATGCTGGGCGTCCAGCTCGTCCAAGGCCGCCAGCTCGTCAAAATTGACCACGATAAAGCCCCCAAATCATACTTTTTCATATAGTCGCTTGGCTCTTAGTTAATATCATACTTTTTCATACTTTAAATTCTTTTCATATGGATGTTGCAACAGAACAGTAAGAAAAGCGGCTTTGCGGGAAGTGCTTGTGTCGTCATGCAGACCAATTGTAGTGCAATCTTTTAAACTTTGAGCACAAAGCTTCAGAGAAGTAAGGGGGCACAGACCCATACCTTGCTTCTTTAATCAGTATATCCGCATTATTCTAACAGAACGAAGAGCGATTACTATGCCAAAAAAGAAAAATGAGCAGGAAGAAGACAGACCCGAATACGTGGAGCCGGAGCCTTTCAAAGAGGTAGTCGATACCGTACTGGAGGAAAACAAGGCGGTCGCATGGAAAAACATTGAAAGTGTCTATGAGCCCGGCTATTACGGCAAGATGCTTCCTGACAGGCTTGAATTAGCTTTGGTCGAGGCATGCCTGCTGCTGAAGCGGGGCAGGATAAGGGTTTTTGACAAAGAGAAGCAGATGACCTTCGAAGAGCTGTTCAAACATTCAGCATCCCTTGACAAACGATTTGCGGAGCGCTACCGCGTCTATGAGGACCTTCGGGAGCGCGGCCTGCTCGTGCGCACGGGCTTCAAGTTCGGCTGCGACTTCCGGGTTTATGAGCGTGGCGTTCAGTTGAAGAAGGGGCCGAAATCAGCCAAGGAACATACGAAGTGGATTGTTTTCTCCGTGCCCGAGGACTTCACGATGTCTTTCCAGGAACTGTCGCGTTCCGTCAGGCTTGCGCACAACATACGCGCGAGGATGCTGTGGGCGATTGTGGATAACGAAGGGGATTGTACATATTACAGTATTACTAGAATGAAGCCCTAGGTGATTGCATGGAAGTAAGCGTGATAATGACCAAAAACGTGATAACGTGCGAAAGAGGCGACACGTTAAACACAGCTCTTGCCAAGATGAAAAAATACAATATTCACCGTCTTCCTGTCGTTGAAGGGAAGAACGTCCTTGGGTTGCTGGAGCTGAAAAACGTCGTTACAAAGGACATCGACATACAGTCAACAAAGGTTGAAAACTACATAACAAGCGCATCTACCGCTTCGCCCGAACATGATTTGCAGAAAGTCATAGAACTTCTTCTGAATTCGGGCCTAAGGGCCGTGCCTGTCACGGATAAGGGGAATTTAGTGGGCATTGTTTCCGAATCCGATGTTGTCAGGGTTGCATCAAAACTGATGAACACAAAGAAAACCTGCGGGGATATTGCCGTGAAATGCGAGTATGTCAGCAGAAGCGACAGCGTGGGAAAAGTCAAGAAAATCATGTTCAATAAAAACGTTTCGCGCGTTCCTGTTCTTGACGGCCAAAAGGTCATCGGAATCGTAGGGACGATGGACATGATAAAACTTTCCGAAGGCAAGGAGAAGATGGAGATGAGGGGCAGGACAAAGGAACGGGGAGTCAGTGAAAAAATGACCACTGAAAAGGCCGGCGTAGAGTCTTTCATGCACGACGCCGCCGTTTTGCAAGGCAATGCCCCTCTGGAAAAGGCTCTGGAGCTGCTCCAGAAAAACGAGGAAGTGATAATCACTAATGGCGATATAGGTATAATAACGCCCAAGGATATATTGGAACTTCTTGTATCGGGCCCTAAAAAGCAGGTTTATGTGCAAATCACCGGGCTCCACGGCGAAAGCAGCGAGGTTGTTGCCGGACTCGACGAAGCAACAACGAGGTTCGTCCAGAAGATAGGCAGGATGATAGACGGCATACAATATCTTTTTGTTCACGTAGAAAGGCAGAACGACCATGGCGGCGGGGACAGGAAAATAAGATACGTGATGCGCGCGAGAATAGGCACGCCGCTGGGCCTCTTCGTGTCGCACTCAATGGGATGGAAGCCTCTTGATGTCGCGCAGGACGTCCTGGGCAAGTTGGAGCGGGAGATAATGAAGAGCTACGGCAAGATGCAGAAGCACCAGAGAGCGAAGAAGTCCGGTCAGATGAGGAAGTTCAGAGGCTGAACATTCCTGCTATTTTCTCCGCGAGCTCGTCAACAGCGATCCTTGCCTGCTTGGTCGTGTCCCTGTCGCGGACAGTGACCGTATTGTCGTCCAGGGTCTGGTGATCAACAGTGACGCAGAAAGGCGTTCCCGCCTCGTCCTGGCGGGCATAGCGGCGGCCTATGCTGCCTGACTCGTCGTAGAAAACGACGAAATTTTTCTTGAGCATTTCAAACACTTTCCTTGATCTTTCCGGCAGCTTGTCTTTGCTGACAAGCGGGAATACGGCGACATCGTAGGGCGATACAAGCCTGGGGAAAGAAAATATCGTCCTTTCGCCGTCTTTTTTCAGCGACAATTCCATCAGCGCGAAAACGTTCCTGTCCACCCCGAAGCTGAGCTCAAGGACATGAGGGACGAACTTCTCGCCGTCCGCGAAAACTGACATGTCCTGCTTGGAAACCTTCTGGTGGCCTGCCAAATCATGGTCAGTCCTGTAATGGATGCCGCCTACTTCCCTGAAGCCATCGCTCAATTCCAGTTCCACATCCCAGTGGTATTTGTTATAAAATGCCCGTTCCTCCTCAGAAAGTTCGCGGAACCTGAATTTCTTGGGGTCTATCTTCAGAATATCAAGATAAAACTGCTGTATCTTCGCCATGTGATAAACGTAAAATTCCGGCAGGTTCTGGTCCTCTACTACAAGAGAACAAGGCATTTCCTGTGTGAATCTTATTTTCTTCTCTTCCGAATATATCCGCAGGGGATAATCCTTCACTTCGCCGAATTTTGAATGCTTGACGATTTTTTTCGGGTTGAAAAATATCTGTAGTTCTGCCTGCGTGAACTCTCTCATCCTTATCAAAAGGTTGCGCGGCGATATTTCATTACGATAAGCCTTGCCGATGATTGCCATCCCAAGAGGCAATTTTTTGCGCATCACCTCGAAGGCTCTCGGGAAATTTACATAAACTCCCTGGGCAGTTTCCGGCCGCAGATAAGCCTTTGCCGGCTTGTCAACGCCGACATTTATCGGGAACATCATGTTGAGAATTCCTACTTCATGCAATGTCCCGCCGCACTTAGGGCACTTCAAGTTGTGCTTCTTTATTATCTCATCAAGCTGCTGGGGAGAAAGACCTTCAAACTTTTCTTCCAGAACATCCTCCAGTATATGGTCAGCACGCTCCGCGAATCCGCATTTCCTGCATTTGACTACGGGATCGACAAAACTCTGGACGTGACCCGATGCGACAAAAACAGGCTCGGGCATTATGTCCGCAGTCTCTATTTCGTAAAAATTCTCGTCAAGACCCAAAAAAAATCCTTTCCACAAGCCCTCCCATTTTCTTTTCATCAGCGTTCCCAGCGGGCCGTAGTCGTAAAATCCCGACATGCCGCCGTAAATTTCCGAGGACCGGAAGAAAAAGCCGCGGCGCCTCGCGATTTCCTCTATATCTGGGGCCATGAATGATACCTTGTTCCTAGATTTTATAATGCTTATATATTTGAGCGCCGCATTATTAGCTAAGTGATGGCGATGCCGTACCAATTTCTCCGCTGAACCGGCTTTCTCTGATTAGTTGTTATAGTAATCCTTTGCCTCTATTCTGCTACGGCTTTTTCGCATTTTTCTTTAGTTAGGCGCGGCTATCCGCTGCGCCCGATTAGCAGTTAGGCAGGAGAACAGAAGAGGTGAGATGATGAGGCATCTTGAAACGTCGCCGTTGCAATATATCGGGAAATACTGGGTCTCTGTAAAGATAGGAAGAAATAGTTTGGGGCCGCTAATGCCCGCAGAAGAATTTCTTCGACAGCATCCCGAGTACAGAGACGATATCGGTTTCGCTATTGAGCAATTTGATTGGTTTGAATATACTCTGAATGGAAATCGTCCCTTGCATCATGAACACTATACTGGCAACGGCGTATCCGTAACAGTTAGCTTAGTAAGCTCGTTACGAAACAAGTAATAAGTTAAATCCATGAAAATAAAGTGTTATAACTATGTACGTCCTGACGAAGGAGGGCAAGGAATACCTGGAGCAAGGCCTGCCTGAGAAAAACCTTGCGGAGATGCTCTCTGAAGGTCCGGTTTCTTTCGACCTGCTGAAAAAAAGGATGAAGAACTTTTCCATAGCCATCCAGTGGGCAAAGAAGAACGGCTGGGTTGAAGTAAGAGAAAACAAAATACACCTGATAAAGGAGCCGAAAGAATTTCCCGAGCAGGAAGCGCTCGAAAAGATTTCCAAGGGCGAAGCCGTGGATGAGAAAACTCTTTCCATGGTGATGGCGCGCAGGCTCGTCGAGAAGGCGCGGAAAATCGAGAAGGAAATCACGTTTCTTACCGAGGACATAATAAAAACGGGCGACTGGCGGCTCGGCACGTTCAGGCCCTACAACGTCGAGGTTCCGGGCGCGCGCGTCCAGCCGGGAAAAAAGCACATAGTCAGTTTTTACATCCAGAAAATCCGTGAGATATTCTTCGACATGGGATTCCGCGAGGCGTCGGGACCGCTCATCGAAAGCTCGTTCTGGAACTTCGACGCGCTTTTCGTGCCGCAGGACCATCCAGGACGCGACTTGCAGGACACATTCTACATGAAGGTTCCTCCTCGCTGCAAGTTACCAGACAAATCTCTGGTTAAGCAGGTGAAGGCGGCGCATGAGAACGGCGGCGGGACGGGCTCTTCGGGATGGCGCTACAAATGGAGCAGTGATATCGCAAGCCAGGCAATACTAAGGACGCATGATACATGCATTTCGGCACGTGAAATGACGAAGTTAACGCCACCGGCAAAAGTTTTTAACATCAGCCGTGTTTTTCGAAACGAAACTATAGACTATAAACATATGGCAGAATTTTACCAGATAGGTGGATTTGTAGCAGACGAGAACGTCGGGTTCCGCGACCTTCTCGGCTACCTGAAAGAATTCTACGAGCGCATGGGCTTCAAAGTCAGGTTCAGGCCCGCCTACTTCCCTTACACCGAGATGTCCGCCGAGCCTGAAATATATTTCGAGGAACGGGGAGAATGGATAGAGATGGGCGGCTCAGGCATATTCAGGCCGGAAATGACAAAGCCGCTGGGCATCGACGTCCCCGTTCTCGCGTGGGGCCTTGGCCTGGAAAGACTGTTGATGCTGAAGATGGGCCTGAACGACATCAGGAATTTCTATTACAGGAACGACCTCAAACTTCTGAGGGAGGCGAAGCTATGGCAGTAGTGGAGTTTTCGCTGAAAGATCTGGAGAAGCTTGTCGGCAAAAAGCTGTCGCAGAAAGAGCTTACGGAACTTATACCCATGATGGGCTGCCCCCTGGAAAAGGCAGAAGGCGACGCCGTGTTCTACGAAATATTCCCGAACAGGCCGGACCTGCTCAGTCCCGAAGGTTTCGCGAGGGCGCTGAGGACGTTCCTCGACATTTCAGAGGGCCTCAGCGTGTACAAGGCAAAGCCGAGCGGGATAAAGCTGTTTGCGGAGCAGGTTCCTGCCAGGCCTTATGTCGTTGCAGCGGTGATAAGGAACGCAAAGCTGAACGATTACGTGATAAACTCGCTGATACAGCTGCAGGAGAAAATACACGAAACGCTCGGCCGCAAAAGGAAGAAAGTGGCCATAGGCCTTCACGACCTCAGCAAGGTGAAGCCGCCTTTCACCTACAGGGATGTCAAACCGGACGGGATAGAGTTCGTCCCTCTTGACATGAAAAGGAAAATGACTCCCGAGCAGATCCTTGAAGAGCACCCGAAAGGCATGGAATACGCGCACATACTGAAAGACGCGGGGAAATACCCGGTCATAACCGACAATAATAATGACGTGCTTAGCCTGCCCCCGATAATAAACGGGGAGCTCACGCGAGTGACGCAGCACGCCAAGAGCATTTTCATAGACATAACGGGTACCAGCGAGCTTGCAATAAGCCAGGCGCTCAACATCGTTACCACCTCCTTAGCCGAGCGCGGCTTCGGAATTGAAACCGTCGACATTTCCGGAAGTGTTAAAAAAACCACGCCGGACCTGAAGCCGTGGAGGATGAAAGTAAGCATTGACTACGTCAATAAACTGCTCGACCTCGACCTGAACCAGGCAGAGTTCCGCGAGCTTATAGGAAAAATGGGCTTCGGTTTTGACGGCTCCGTCATAGTTCCGCCTTATCGCGTCGATATAATGCACGAGCTTGACATAGTGGAGGATGTGGCCATCGGAAAGGGCTACTGGATGTTCGAGCCGCGGATACCGAAGGTGCCTACCATAGCGCAGAGAAATGCTGAAAGCGATTTTCTTCACTACATTCGCGAGCTTCTTGCTGCCCAGGGGTTCCAGGAAGTCGTGGGCATGGTACTGACAAACAAGGATGACGAATTCGTGAAAACGAAGCTGCGCGAACAGCCTGTATGCGAAACGCTCAATCCCGTAAGCGTAGAATGCGCCGTATGCCGCAGGCACCTGCTTCCTTCTCTGATAAAGGTTTTCAGCCAGAACAAGCACAGGGGATATCCGCAGAGAATATTCGAGGCCGGGGACGTCGTCATTCCCGACGAAAGCACGGAAACCGGGGCGCGCGAGGCGAAAAAACTGTCCATAGGCATAAGCGATTCAAGGGTCAGTTACGAGCAGCTTTCAGCTGCCATTGACGCTTTTTTCAGCGAACTCGGCGTCCGCTATTCATTGAAAAAGAGCTCGCACGGGCCGTTCATAGAGGGCAGGTGCGCGGACATCTTCGTGGGAAAGGAGAATATCGGGTACGTAGGCGAGATACATCCTGCCGTAATCCACAACTGGAAGCTTGAAAAGCCAGCGGCAGCTGCGGAGATTGACCTAAAGGAAATATTGAAATTGGCGTAAAGAGCGCTTTGTTGATTCCCCTCATTTCCTGCCTTTAGGCTTCCACTGAACGGGCCTGATGTTCCGCTCCGCTTCTTCCTGCATCAACCGCTTCTTCTTTTTTCGGACCATTGAAACGCCTAACTAAGTTACTGACCCAAAATTAATTAAATTAACGAAAAACGAACGGGAACAGGCGCCTGTACCAGGGTTGCTCCGCATAGCCGGGCGCCCCCACAATTCTCGCGGCCAGCTTTCTTATGTGACGGCTTGCTTCGGAGCGCGGGGCATGATGGACAACCGGCTGCCTGCTGGAAACTGCCCTGTGAATATTGACGTCGTCAGGTATTTCCGCCAGAATTTCCACGCCGTCGAGCATGTTCCTTATCTGGTCCGTCCTCATTTCATGCCCCATCCTGCTGACCCTGTTGAGCACAACTCCGGTCACCCTCGTGCCCAATTGCTGGGCCAGCTTCATTGTTTTCAGCGCGTCCGTGACGGAAGGAAGGTCGGGATTCGTGACTATGATGATTTCATCGCTGGCTTCGATAGCCGACAAAGCCTCGCGGCCGAGGCCTGCGGCGCTGTCGATAAGAATTATTTCGGAGCTCCCCAGAAGCTCCATTACCGCGTCAGGCAAGCCGTGGGCATCAACGCCTCGCAGATCGCGCAAAGATATGCCGGCCGGAACGATTTTAAGCCCGCTCTCGTGCCGGTAGATGGCATCCTTCATCTCCGCCCTGCCTTTCAGGACGTCGTGAAGGGTTGTCGGATAAAGAGGAACGCCGAGATGTATCCCGAGGTTCGGCGTCGTGAGGTTCGCGTCGATAACAGTGACATCCCGCCCCATCTCGCGCAGCGCAAGCCCGAGGTTGGCGACAAGAGTCGTCTTGCCCGCGCCGCCTTTTCCGGAAGTGCAAGTTATAATACGCGTCATGCGCACCTTTTATTATTCTGGATTCGATGTATTTAAATCAAAAAAGACTCATAGAACTTTTTGCAGGGGCGCGTAGCTCAGCTTGGATAGAGCATCTAGTGCTTTGCACATGTAAGCCTTCTAAGCTGTGGTAAAATCACTTAGATAGGGGGTCGCGGGAAATCATGGAGCGAAGCCATGATTCGCGAATTCGAATCCCGTCGCGCCCATTGCAACTTCTTAACAAAAAGTTGCTCAAAAAGATTATGAGATTGGAAAGAGAAGGGCACTTTCTTCTCTTTTCCCACCTAGTTCCACCTGTTGTCCCTTCAAAGTAGGGACATACCGTAAGATATTTAAGGGTACACAATGCATATATTGACTGGTATGAAGCAAAAATATCTCGCTCTGAAATTGAGATTGATCAACCTAGTCAGATCTATCAAGCGATAGGTCCCGAGATTGCTTCACTCCTCTTCGTTCTTGCTGTTTTCTGCATTGCTGCAGGGGGAGAGGAGAGACTAGACAAAAACGAAACCTGAACCCTTTGGAAAATTGCGTCTTGGGAAGAGCGTATCCGATTGAATAGGTCATAAATTGGGGAATAGAAATGGGAACGTGTCGATACTTTAATTCCTGCCAAAGACTAGACAGGCCTCATATGAGAAGCCAGGAATGGGGCCGACTGTGTGAAGACGGCAAACCAGTGAATAGATTAAGGGAGTGCCCACATTACCGGGAACGGTGGTATCAGGAGAGAGGTCAGGGTACCTCTGTGGCAAATTTAACACCGCAGCAATGGGCTTATGAGAGAATTGAATAGAACTCGAATGGGAGGATGAAAAATATGGTAGGTTGGGATGGAGGATTGAACAAAGAACCTAGCAGGTTCTTAAATTTAAGGAATGTACTCACGCCCCAAGGAATGGTTGGAGAAATGCCTGTGCTTGAGATAGATGGGAAAACTCCAGTTCGTTACGAACCGATTCCCGGGCAGACGTATTTGGTTTGTCTTGTTCGTGGCGGAAAGCCGGTTGAAGCTGTAGCCGGAACAGACGGTGTCTTATACCCAGCGTCGGAAGGTATTCCGCTTGATGCCTTGCCGGCTCATCTAAAGCCGATCGGATACTGATGTGATTTTATGAGAGATAATTCCTGCTTTTCTTCTTGTCTTCCTAGCCCTGCTTCTATCCTCTTGATTATCTTGCGCGTCTTGCGCTAGAGCTTTGTTCTGGTGAAAACATGGCAAAATTTCGCGAAGCTACAGAAAAACGGTGCATGAAATGAGTCCTTTATCCGTTGAAAGGCCGATTGAACGGAGAAAAGGACCTTACTCCACTCCTGAATTTCTAAAATCGCTTAGGGAATTAAGAGTTGCGAAGGCTAGTATTGTTGATGGCATTTGCGGTCTTCTAGATTCTCAGGATGTCAATAGATATAGTTGGGGCGTCATGTATGGCACACTTATGCGCGGAGCCTATCAACTGCCAGTTAGAGAGCAAACACCTGATGAAGTGAGAAAGGGAATTTTATGGGAAAGAAAAAACAGGGAAGAATCGTTTGCAAGAGCGATGGGCTTATCTTTAGTCGAATAATTGTTTCTTTAAATTCTCTTTTCCTTAATTTTATACAAAACTCTGCGAAGCGTGATTGTTATTGTTGATTTCAAGAAAATCGAGAAGAAGTGGCGCTCCAGATGGGAAAGGACCAAGCTGTTCGAGTCTAACCCTGAAAGGCGCAAGAAGTTCTTCATAACGTTCCCGTACCCCTACGTCAACGGCGCCCCTCATGTGGGTCACTCTTATTCTTCGTTCCGGTGCGACGTCTATGCCCGATACAAGCGCATGCGCGGCTTCAACGTGCTTTACCCGCAGGGCTTCCACGCCACGGGCGAGCCCATACTCGGCCTGCAGGAGCGGCTGAAGAAAGGCGACAAAGGCCAGATATCAGCAATGAAAGAATTCGGGGCGAGCGAGCGCGACATCGCGAAGTTCAAGAAGGACGCGAAATACATCGTCCGCTTCTGGATGAAAAAATGGATAGAAGCGCTGAAACTGGGCAGCTTGTCCATTGACTGGCGCCGCACATTCGTTACGACCCAGCTGACGCCGACTTACTCTAGGTTCATCGAATGGCAGTACAACACGCTGAAGAAG
>JACQIH010000032.1 GCA_016198625.1 Candidatus Aenigmatarchaeota archaeon | reverse complement strand
GCAACAGAAGTATGGCGTGCTTCCTCATGTGAAAAACCATTTATTTCATAAATGTTCTTTACATCCAGCGTTCCATCTTCGGATGGAATGTCCAGATTTGAGACACAATTAATCTTATCTTGGAGGCGGCTTAAATAGTTTTACAGCCTCGTCCTCAAATTTTCGGGCAAGAAGCCCTGCACTTGTTTTTGGAAGGGAGCGATGTCTTCTCGCTCGCGTCCTGATTCGGGGCGTATATGTCGCCTTTGGTTATTACGCAGCCTGACACGCATTCATAGTAAGCCTGGGCGCTGTCAGCTGTGCCCAATGACACGATATTATCCCTGTCGAGATAATACTCGCAGAACAGGCCGAACGGCTGCAGGCCGCCGGATTCGTGCAGCGCGCGCTTGTAGCAGTCCGACGTTCCTCGCGCGAAAGTGATTTCCCTGCACCTGCTTATATCGCACTCTGGAGCGGGCGCCGCAGGCGTGGGCGCTGCTGCAGATGTCACGCAGCACACGGGATTGCCCGGGTTGTCGCCGCACGTGCCTGCCTGGAATTCGCTGGTGCATATCTCAAGCGGCGTGCATGTGCCCCTTCTCAGGACCTCGCACTCGTACGTTGTCGAAGGAATGATAGGGACTTCGCCGGGTCTTGGCTCTGCGGCAGCGGCCTTCGCTTTCCTGCCATGGACAACCAGGCTGTTTTCCGCTTCCGTGTAGTATTCGTAGCGCAGCTCGAACTTCAGCAGCAGCGCGCCCTGGGAAATCTGCTGCCATTTGTTCAGATCAACCTTTATCGAGCAAGGGACCGTGACCGACTCGCCCCTCCGCAGAAGGATGCCGTCCTTGGTTTCAGGAAGCTTCACCGAGGAGCCTCCGCCGCTGTTGAAGCAGCTTTCAAAGACTCCGCCGCCCTCAATTTTCACTGTTCCTGTTATAAGGCCCGTTACGTCGTTCGTTATCGGTATGCCGCTTCCGGTGTTCTTGACATGTATCTTGAAGAAGAACTCGCCCTCGTCGGCTATGATCGGCGTCCCGCCGGTCATGTCTATCTTCACCGGCGCGTTGCTGTTCGTTATCCTGAGCGTGGGTATCTGCGCGCCCCGCAACTTCTGCCTCGAGAATTCGTCCCTGCTCATCACGGGTATTTCCGCAATCGCCGACGTTGAATAATCGTAGCGGGCCCGCGCGACGAAGTTGAACCTGTGCGTTATGCCCTGCGGAAGCTCGGGAGCTTCTATGCGGCGCTCCCCGAAAGCCACGCCGCCCTCCAGATTCCTTTCCGGCTGCGGCGGCTTCAGCTCTTTCGGCTCGTTGAAAAGGGTTGTCCTATCCGTCTTCCACGAAATGCCGAAAACCTCGACCTGCGCGTTCCTCGCGGTCGTGCCGCCTACGTTTTCCAGAAGCGCCGC
This sequence comes from Candidatus Aenigmatarchaeota archaeon, assembly GCA_016198625.1. Lineage (GTDB taxonomy): Archaea > Aenigmatarchaeota > Aenigmatarchaeia > GW2011-AR5 > GW2011-AR5 > JACPJW01. Next base: position 2,662 of record JACQIH010000032.1, on the reverse strand, counting down.
GACAAGGAACGTGTCGCCGCTCTCGACCTCTGCAGGATCGACTTCAAACGACACGATTTTCAGGCCGTCGTTCGGGTCCGTCCTTATCTGCTTCTGCACGCAGCCCGCGGCGATCAAAACCAGTGCCAGGGCCATCATCACAAAAATTCTTTTCGCGTTCATCTTGCCATTCCTACTTCTTTATCTTCACCGTCGCCGTGTCCCTGATATCATAATTATAAGCCACGCCCAGTATTAAGTCAATCGTTTTCTGGTCAGCGATATCCGGCTGCGTTATCTCGCATGCCACCCGCGGGAATTTCTTGCCTACGATGTACAAGGTCTCGAACTTGCATTCCTTCGCGACGCCCCTGGCAAAGTCAGACTTGTCCGAATAGCTTATCGTCGGCGGCGCTATCTGGGTCATGACGCCGTCCCCTATGTTTTCAATGGTCAGGTACATGTAATATTTAGTGTTGTCTCGCACTACAAGGGGCATCCCGTCGCTGAACTCGACCGTAACAAGGACGTTCTTGTCTGCGTAAGCGTATTTCCTGGGCTTCGGCTGCTCGCCTAGAAGCCTTTGACGCTCGAACCAGTCCTGCGTGATAAATTCCACAGGCTGTACAATGTTGAGCTTCGTCTCGAACTGCGCGCGCACGTGGATATCGCTCTGGACGGAAGACTCTGTTATGTCCGGCCTTGCCCGGAGGGTGCATCTCAGCGTGAACGACTGGTTCGGCTTCATTTCGACGCCTAATTTTTCGCATTTCTCCTTTTTGTCAGGCAGCTCAAGCAACCCCGTCTCGAAGACGTCTATCGACACGGCGTTAAGAGTCTTCACGTCCCTGTTCGTGACATCGACGTAGATGTTCGTGAGGCCGTCGATGAAAATCTCGTCAGGGTCCGGCGACACTTTCATCTGCAGTGTTCCGTCGCTGAGCCTGACAACAGCTATGGAAGCGATGCACGCTGCGGCGAATACCAGAAGAAGCACGGGGATAAGCGTCATGTTGCTCGGCTTCATCTAGTCACCATAGAACCTGGATTTCTTCATTCCTTTGCCGGGATGGCCGTTATCGAAAACGAGTCGCGCAGCTCGTAAGGGTACTTTATTTTCGTCAGTATTGTCATGGACCTGAAAGGCTCGTCTATTTCCTTCACCCTGTGGAAGGAGAACCTCATCGATACGCGCGACTCGTCCTTGAACAGCTCGACGGGGCGCACGTTGTAGCATAGGACAGTATTCCTGACTTCCGCTGACTTGTCGTGGCAGCCGGCAACGGCATTCTCCACGCTCACGCACCTGAACAGCGGATTTCCCTGCTCTGATTCTGCCACGCCGCCGCCTTCCGCAGCTGAGCCGCTCCCTTCGACTGCAGCATAGCCTGTTATTAGTGGCGCATTGCCTACTCCCGCGAGCTCGTTGATGTATTCCGACACAACCTCTCCTGTGGATGAAGAATAGTCTGCCTGGCCGCCAGCAACTCCTCCGTTAAAGGCATCTCCAGCTGTTTGCTGGCTGCCCTCCTCGGCTTTCTTGGCAGGCTTGCACTCCGAATCGAGGTTCGACAGGGTGCATTCCTTGCTATCAGGCGTGACCAGTGACGTTCCGCTGCCGAAGAAATCCTTCGGGAAGTAGATGCACAAGCCGTCTTTCGGAATCTGCGATTGCGGGAGGTTGCCTTTGCCCTTGTTCTTCACGACGAAGAAGAACGTTCCCGACTGCTCCGCCAGTATGTAAGGCGAGCCGAAAAGCTCGGGGTCGACCTGTATCGGGCCCGAGCCTATGCTTTTCCTGATATCCACCTTTATCTTGTCGCCGGCGCGCTGCCTTGCCTTTATCTCGTCCGCATCCACGACAGGAACCGTGAATGAAGTCGAGCCCTCGAAGTTGTACGTCACCTTGAAGTTCATCTTGATGTCCGTCTTTATCCCTCCTATTTCATTCACAGACGGCGAGAACAGGTCGAACGTCACCTGGCGCTGCTCGCCAGGCAGAATATCCCTCATTATGCACCTGTTGCTGTTTTGCTCGGGCACGCACTCGTTGGCGTAGCAGCCGCGGCGCTCTTTGCCGTCGGCACCTACCTGGTTGCAGAGCTTCCTTCCCCCCTTCTCGTTCTTCATCAGCGGCGCGTCGAAGAGGTCTATATCCACGCTTGCCGTCTTTTTCGCCACGTCCTTGTTTTCCAGCAGGAACGAGAAATGCACTCCCTGGTCGGTCAGCACGGGCGACTTCGGTATGGTGAGCTTGTCCTTCACCACGAGGACGTCGCGGTCGCCCTCCACGTTGATTTCCCTCGTGACGCTGACGACGTCGATGCCGAACGTGGGCAGCTGCGACGTGCAGCCTGCAGCGAGGACAGCGAGAGAGAGCAGCAGCATAATTATCTTCGCGTCGCTGGGCATGAAAAGCACTTTAAAATGTATTTGTTGGAAGCACAATATAAGCGTGATTATCGAGGTAGGATGAATTAAGAAATATATTTTCCTTGTTTATTTTAGGGTTTTCAAAAATTCGTCAGCAGTAACGATGCTTATTCCCTTGAATTTCTTTATCACAAGCAAATCCGGTCACCGGTGACTATAAATATCTACGGGCTAAAGCCCGTAGTATTTTTGCAGAAATGCAGAAGTATTATAAACGGCTTAAAAGCCGTAGTACAACAAAGACCAAAGG
>JACQIH010000034.1 GCA_016198625.1 Candidatus Aenigmatarchaeota archaeon | reverse complement strand
TCCCGAGATGATAACCGTGCCGCTGGAAGGCGACTTTCTGGCCAAGCGGCACCTCAAGGAAATTTTCGCTCTTATAGACAGCCATGACGCGGCTGTCATCGGCGGCGGGCTCGGCAGGAATACAGAAACGATGCATGCAGTCAGGGAAATAATAGAATACGCGAGAAAGAAAAGAACGCCGTGCGTTATTGATGCCGATGCCTTGCATGCATTGCCGGAGAAATTAGCACAGCATTTTGTAGTGACCCCGCACGCAATGGAATTTTTCACGATGACAGGAACGAAGCTGGAAGACGACGCGAAGCAGCGCGCCGTGGAAGCGAAGAAAGCAGCCGCGACGCTTCATTGCGTCGTCCTGGTGAAAGGCCATATCGACGTGATCAGCGACGGCTCGAGGGTTGCGCTTGACCGCGAGGGAACCAGCTACATGACCAAGGGCGGCGCGGGCGATGTCCTGGCTGGGATATGCGGCTCTTTGCTGTCCAGAGGCGCCAGCAGCTACGATGCAGCGTGCGCCGCGGCTTTCATCACGGGCAGCGCAGGCGCGGCAGCGGCGAAGAAATACGGCGAAAGCATGCTCGCAAGCGACGTTTGCAGTGAGATAGGGAATGTCATAAAAGGGGTGAATTCTGTGTGATAATCATCCTGCTTTCCTTTCCAAGGGATAGCGCTGCGGAGGGTCGTCCTTTTCCCTGAGCAGCAAACCAAGCTGGATTCTCCTGAATTTCCAGGGATTATGCTCAGGTTTCCGCGACATCCAGCTTCCCTGGCCTATGGACCATGACCGGCCCCGTATGTCCGTGCCCCGGCGCGGCGTCGATTCCGGCAGGTACGCCCTTACATAAGCCTCGCCAGCGCGGACATCCTCGATATATACAAGCATCTCTCCTTCCAGGCCAAAACGCGCTATGGCATAACTGCCCGGTTTCCATTCCAGCCCGGCTTTGCCGGCATAATCCATGCATGAACACCATATTCTAAGAAGCAACCGAAAAGTTCTTAGATGCATTCCCTTCTTAATTTTTTCCCTCCAAGATTATACGTGGTCTGATGGGCATAGCAGAAGACGCGCTTGAGCTGCACAAAGGCGGAAAATTGTCTGTTGCGAGCAAGGTCGAGCTTTCCAAAGAAGCTCTTTCTCTGGCATACACTCCGGGCGTCGCGGAAGTGTGCAGAAGGATTTTCGAGAATCCTGACGACGTTTTCAATTACACGATAAAAAAGAATTCCGTGGCCGTTGTCTCGGACGGCTCTGCTGTCCTGGGTATGGGCAACATAGGAGCCGAGGCTGCGATGCCCGTCATGGAAGGCAAATGCGTGCTGCTGAAGGAGCTTGTCGATGTCAATGCATTCCCCCTGTGCCTGAGGACGCAGAATCCGGAGGAAATCATCGCTGTTGTCCGCAACATCGCTCCCGTCTTCGGCGGCATAAACCTGGAGGACATAGCCGCGCCGAAGTGCTTTTCCGTGGAGGAGAACCTGCAGGACATCGGCATCCCTGTCATTCACGACGACCAGCACGCTTCGGCCATAGCTATAGCGGCTGGCATGCTCAACGCCTCGTCGCTTGTGGGCAAGGATATCGACGAACTGAGGATAGTCGTGAATGGCGCGGGCGCCGCGGGACTCGCGACGGCAAAATTCCTTCTCAAATCATACCATCCCGAAGAGCTTATCATGTGCGATTCCAAGGGAACGATATACAAGGGCAGGAACGACCTGAAAGAGAACAAATACAAGGAAGAAATATCGCTCATGACGAACGGCGGCGGCGTGAGCGGCGGCCTCGCTGACGCCATGAAGCACGCCGACGCCTTTGTGGGGCTGTCTAGAGGAAATATAGTAACAAAGGAAATGATAAGGAGCATGAACAGGGATTCCATAATATTTGCGATGGCCAACCCCGTCCCGGAGATATACCCCGGCGACGCGAAGGAAGCCGGAGCCGCGATAGTCGCCACGGGCAGGAGCGATTTCCCGAACCAGGTGAATAACTCGCTCGTCTTTCCCGGAGTTTTCAGGGGCGCGCTTGACGCGCGGGCTGCGGCAATGAATTACGAGATGAAAACAGCTGCTGTTAAAGCTCTCGCGGGAAGCATCGAGCCCGAAGAGGACAATATCCTGCCGAGCACGCTTGACAAGTCAGCGCACGCTAACGTAGCCAGGGCAGTCGAGAAAGCAGCGAAGGCGAGCGGCGCGGTAAGAAAACGATAGGCCTGCAGTTCTTATTTCTAATCAGGCAAAAGTAATCCGATGAAGACCGCGCTATTCGTCGCCAGGCTGCAGCCTCTGCATAAGGGCCATGCTTATGCCATAAGAAAAGTGCTGGGAAAATACAAGGTCATTGTCGGAATCGGCAGCTCGAACGTCAGCAATGAGGACAATCCGTTCTCATTCCAGCAGCGGAAGAGAATGGTCAAAGCCGTGTTCGGAAGTGCGACTAAAGTCATCCCTCTGAAGGATTTCGGCGACGACAAGAAATGGACAAG
>JACQIH010000031.1 GCA_016198625.1 Candidatus Aenigmatarchaeota archaeon | reverse complement strand
TCTATTCTGCCTTTCTTTATTATGCTCTCTTTCATCGTGTCCGAAACCGTCGTGACGAAGTCAAACCTGCGCATCACGTAGCCCTCGATCTTCATTATAATCCCGTTCAGGAAATCCATCCTGTCCTCGGCCGTCCATGCGGGATTGTGGCATGTGTAAATGAGCTTCGCCTTTCCGGGAACCAGCCATTTCAGCAATGCAAAGGGCAGCGAGGAGAATACGGTGTGCGCATGTACGATGTCTACCCGCGTTCTTCCGCTTATTTCCCTTATCTTCTTCAATGCCCGCATGCCGAAAATGAACTCCGTGAGCCGCAGGACGAAGACATTGCCGAACTTCGGCACTTTGTACCTTATGTAAAATGCGCCGTCTATGATTTCGTTTCTCTTGTTGTGGCTTTCCTTCCTGTCGAAGACGTAGACGCTGAGCATGTCCTTCGGCATTTTCCTCGATATCTCGTAGATTATCAGCTCAGTGGCTCCGCCTGCCCGGGGCGGTATGGAAACGACCCCGGAGCCTACGAGGACTACGGTTTTTTTCATGGAATCACGCTCTCGTAGGCCGCAAGAAACCTTTTGGCGACTTTTTTCCAGTCGTAATCCCCGGCTTTTTTCAGGTTGTTCCGCGATATTTTTTTTCTGGCCGCCTTCCTTCGCAACAATCTAATGACCGCTTCGGATATCTCCAGGCTGTTCTTGGGCTTCACAAGGATGCCGTTTCTGCCGTGCTCCACTATCTCGCTGTTCCCCGCCGTATCCGTCGTTACTATCGGCAGGCCCGACGCCATGGCCTCGATGAACACCTGCCCGAAGCCCTCGTACAGCGTGGGGAAGACGAAAATGTCCGCTGACTGGAACGCCTTTATCTTTTCCTCTTCAGGAAGAAACCCCAGGGATATCACCGAATTTCTGATACCCAGACTGCCGCACATCTCCTCCATTTCGTCGTTGCGCCTGTAGCCGATGAAGACTGCCTTCGCATCCGGGAATTCCTTCAGTATCAGCGGCATCGCCTCAATAAAATATTTCCAGCCTTTACGTGATGTAGGCTGCCCTACGAACAGCAATATATTGCCTTCAATTCCTCTTTCGCTGAAAAAATTCCTGTCTTTCATTTTGTATTTGCCGAGGACTATCCCGTTGGGTATGACGCCGATCTTCCTTTTGTCTATGCCCAGCCGCGCTACTTCGCTTTTCTCCCATTCCGTCAGGGCCGTTATCCTGTCCGCGCCGAACGGCAGATGAACGAACCATTCCGGAATTTTCCACGGCATGACCGGGAACGGAAGCTGTATTTTTCTTTTAATGGATCCGGAAAGCGGGTCTTCGACGTCGTCAACAATGTACGGATCGTGGTAAATGCCGTGTACCGTGAAAAGAGTCGGGGTTTTTTTTATTTTTCTCCGAAGCGCGGCGTAGCTCGATATCGGCGCCAGGTATCCGAGATGGTGCATGTGGATCAGGTCAAAGCTGTTCCTCAGCATGTACAGCAAAGACGATGGAATAACCGGGTTCATGCGCCTGATTTTGATGCCTTCTATCGTTTCTTCAGCCAGCGCATCGTGCTTTCTCATCACGGAAGACGACGAAAGCACGGTCACATCGTGGCCTTTCGCCACCAGCTCGCGCGCGAGGCCGTACTCCGGCGTGTTCAGGCCTTTGATGACTCCGCCGCTTGACGTCATCAGGATTTTCATAGAAATAGTTTTAAAGTAAGACTTAAATCCTATCTTCGTTTAATGGTCCTTATCAGCAACCATCTGGAGATAGGTGGTATCCTAAGTATGAAACTTTTCAGCGCGCTCGTCAGGCCGTTGTGCCTCTGCAAAGCGAGGAAGATAGGCGAGCATTGCGGGCCTTACGTGAAAGGAAAGCTGCTCGACGTCGGCGCAGGCAGGTGCTACATCTCCAGTGAACTGCAGCAGAAATACGGCGTGGATGTTACGTGCATCGACGTGGACGACCTGAACGAAACCGGGATGAAACTAATCGTATACGACGGAAGGAAAATACCCTTCGGCGGCGGGAGTTATGATACTGTACTTCTGGCTTATGTTCTCCATCATTGCGAAGATCCTGTGGCCGTCCTCAAGGAGTGCAGGCGGGTTTGCAGGAAGAACGGGAGGATAATCATATTCGAGGACTGCGGCTTCACGGCGATTACCGCGGCTTTCGACATCATCGCCAACAGGCTGCACAACGTGAAGACGCCCCTGAATTTCAGGAAAGAGGATGAATGGAAGCGGATTTTCAGAAGCATGGGCCTTTCGGTCCTGCGGGTGCAAAGAGGAGTCGAAAGGCAG
>JACQIH010000026.1 GCA_016198625.1 Candidatus Aenigmatarchaeota archaeon | reverse complement strand
GAGGAGGGACTGGCTGAGGCGGTTCCGCAGGAATTGGTTCAGGCGCGGGTTCCGCAGGAATTGGTTGATTTCTACCAATCTCAATGAGTGTAAAACAATAAGCAGTATCAGCATTCCCGGGTGCTGTTACTTTAACCACAGTGCCTTTACACGAAGAAGGCATCGTACATACGATTATACTCCCTGATTCTACAGAATTGGATGTCCATGAACATGTTTGCAATTTCCCGTCTAGGAACACAGCCAGATCCGAACTATCTATGCTAACCGAGCCGATGTTTCTTACGGCTATCTGATTGTCAGATGCGCCGTCTATGCGTATGATCTTTGATGTGAGAGGATCTTCTACTTTCTCTGCTGGCTTTTCTGTCTGGTTTGTTGATATGCTTGGTTTTATCAGGCATACAGGCTGCCTTGTTTCCGCATCAAGCCATATTGTAATATTTATGTTTTTCTTTATTACTGCAACTTTCCAATAGTCCTTTATATCTATCTGGCCACAATCCGCCCGTACAGTTTCAATTATCTGGTTTAAGGCTTTGGCTGGTACTAAAGTGGCTCTAATATCCGCGTCTGGATTCTCGGAAAGAAACTGCTGGACTTCCGGAAGGCTTTTAATGATAGGCGTTATCTCTACTTGATTTTCAATGCATCCTGAAATAAGAATAATTAATCCTAATCCGAAGACTGCTATTTTGTAACTTTTCATTATCAAATAGTTTAAGATAATACCTTTTTAAAGGGTAAGAAGTTCTTTACTATTTCTTCTCCGCTGCAGCCGGCTTCGCTGCTGCTGGAGCGGCAGGCTTCGCAGGCGCCGCTGCCGCGGGCTTTGCCGCTGCTATAATCTTCTTCTTCGCGACCCCGACGGTTTTCTGCGTCCTGAAAGACGAGCGCGTCCTCTGGCCGCGCACAGGCAGGCCGAGTTCATGGCGGATGCCGCGGTATGCGCGCATCTTCTTCATCATGTTTATGTCCTCGCGCTTGTAAAGGTCAAGCCCCGAGCCTACGAGGTGCACGTCCTTCCCCGTTTCCATGTCCTTCCTTCTGTTCAGGAGCCTGCTCGGGAAGGAGGGCGACTTTATCGCGCCTTCTATGCTCTTTATCTCGTCCGCGCCGAGCTCCGCGAGCTTCTTTTTCTTGTCGATTCCCGCGCTGATGCACACAGCGCTTGCGTACGTGAAATTTATGCCCTTTATCCTCCTCAGCGCGCGCATCACAGGCAGCGAGCCGTCTATGTCAGTGGCCATTATCCTGACTATTTTCTTCATTTCTCCTTGAGCGGCTGCCATATATTCACCAAATAATACTCCTTTGATGAAACTTTGGAGAAGCAAAGTTTCAAAGATTTAGTTCATCGGTTAAGTATTAAAAATCAAATAGGCGCCGCGGAGCGGCCTACCCTTTTTGCAGGAATCTCATTACGTCCTTGCGCGAGATTATGCCCACGAGCCGCCCGCTTCTAACCACGGGCAGCCTTTCGATGTCGTTCTGGTTCATGACCGAAACGGCGTTGGCAATATCATCGTCCTCCGCGACGGTTATCACCTCGCGCTTCATGTGGCTTCTCACGGGCGTCTTCAGGACTTTTTTCAGCGCCTTCTTCGTGCCGCCTTTAAGGAATCCGAGAACCACCGAGAGAAGGTCTTCGTTTTCTTTCAGTATCCTGCCCTGCGCGTCGATGACCTGCAGCACGTCCGCGTTCGTGATAATCCCGACCACGCGCTTCCGCGAATCGACAACCGGGCAGCCGGATATGCCGTGCTTCGCCAGCATCCTCACTGTTTTCTCCAAAGTATCCTTGGGGCGCAGCGTCACCGTCTTCTTCGTCATGACTTCCCTGACAAGCATGCAATCACTGACTATATCGCTTCTACGGATAAAAGGTTAAAATACAGCCGCGGCGCATAATTAATCCATGAAGCGCTGGGCGGTTCTTGCGGTCATACTGCTGTTTTTGATGAGCTATGTGGTTTTTTCTCAAACTAAAGATGATGAGATAAAAGGAACTGAGATAACTCCTGGAAGTGCTGCACCTCCCGGAACAAGCAGTCCTCGCGGCGGCTTCGGAACCGTTTTCCCAGACCGCCCTTCTGAAGGTCCTGCATCAGACGGTCCAGACCCTTCGCTTGAAGCAGAATACGACCGCCCTCCGCCGAGTCTTGAAGTTTTCCATATTCCTGCGGACCCCACCGACGCCGACACGATTAATATAACGGCTAATGTTATCGCTTCCGTCAGCCTCGAGAAGGAGTGCATCCCTAGCACCGGCATCCTGAGCCTGTTCTTCGGCGGCTGCACCGAAACAGGCAACTGGATAGAGCGCACGCCTAACTGGCGCCCGCGCGGCATAAAGATATTCGTCAACGGCGAGGAGCGCAAGACATGCGGCTTCGACGTGAATACCATGTTCCGCTACTGCAAGAAGGGCTC
>JACQIH010000025.1 GCA_016198625.1 Candidatus Aenigmatarchaeota archaeon | reverse complement strand
GCCCGTGACCCGCGCCACGCTTCCGTCAATAAGGTCTATGAACGATGCGATAATGAAAAATGCTGCTGAAAGAAGGAACTGTTCCCTGACTAGGAAATAAAGCGCCGCAAAGGTCGGCAGCAGCGTGAGCAAAGTCCACTGGTTAGGGCTTAATCCCAAACGGCTGAAAATTATGCCCACCTTTACGCTGAGTTTGTTGAACCTTTCCCTTTGTCTGTACAGCATATAACATGCTCCTTTTGATTCTTCAATGCACAGGAAGCGTGTAACGAATCCATGTCCATTGAATCTTGAGAATTACCTTTCCCTTGAGCCTTTGATGAATTCCTCCACCATCAGGCGCGCTACGTCGTCGGGAAACTGCTGCGGCGGGCTTTTCATCGTATAGGCGGATATGGAAAGCAGGGGCCCGCTTATCCCCCGGTCCATGGCGACTTTGCAGCATCTTACGGCGTCTATAGCGGAACCGGCTGAATTCGGCGAATCTTCCACAGCCAGGCGCAGTTCCAGTTCTATAGGCACGCCGCCGAATTTTCTTCCTTCTATCCTGAGGAAGCATATCTTCCTGTCGTTAAGCCACGGAACATAGTCGCTTGGCCCTATGTATATATTTTCTTCTGCCAGCTTCTGTGGCAGTATGGATTGAACAGCCTGGGTCTTGCTTATCTTTTTTGAAACCAAGCGCTCGCGGGCGAGCATGTTGAGAAAGTCCGTATTTCCGCCGACGTTCAGCTGGTACATTCTTTCTATCTTGACACCCCTGTCTGCAAACAATTTTGCAAGCGTTCTGTGAACTATTGTCGCGCCAACCTGCGCTTTTATGTCGTCTCCGACAACTGGCAGCTTCGCATCAGAAAATTTTTTCTGCCATTCAGGATCGGATGAGATGAATACAGGCATGCAGTTAACGAAAGCAACACCTGCTTCTAAGCATGCATTGGCGTAATATTTTGCAGCATCCTCGCTGCCTACAGGAACGTAGTTTACAAGTATGTCCGCTTTTGATTCCTTAAGCACTTCAGAAACGTCTACAGGCGGTTCACTGCTGATTTTGAATGTCCTGTCTTCTGGATAGTCATGCATATGTCCGGCTACTCCGTCCAGGACCGGGCCTTTCGTGACTTCAACGCTCAGGTTAGGCACGCCTTCCTGGAAAACCTGGGTGCAGTTAGGCTTCGCGAAAACAGCTTCGCCCAGGTCTTTCCCGACTTTCCTAGAATCTACGTCGAAAGCGGCCACGGGCTCTATGTCGGAAATCCGGTAGCCGCACAGGACGTTATGCATCAGTCCCGGCACGGAGTCGTCGTTGCTGCTCACGTCCTTGTAGTAGAAAATGCCCTGCACCAGCGAGGACGCGCAGTTCCCCACGCCGGCTATCGCCATGCGTATTTTAGGCATGTCTATATTTTACGCATGTAAAATATATATAGACTGTTTTACAGTTGTAAAGCATTAAATCCCCCGGAGCGCATATTGAATAATGGACCTCGCTCCGTCTGTTTCGGACACGCCGGAAATGGCCAGGCTGAAAAGGATGCTCACCACGGAATCGCTCTGGATGTGGCTGCTGATTCTGCTTTCCAGGAAGCCGCGCCATGCGTACGTCCTGCGGAGCGAAATAAAGGACGAATTCGGCTTCATGCCGGGAAACGTCACATGCTACAAGGTACTTTACTTCCTGAAAAGCGGGGGCTATGTAGGGATTAAAGAGGAAGGCAGGAAAAAGATATATTACATAACGCGGAAAGGCCGGAAAGAGCTTGCCAAGGCGCGGCTGTTTTTGAAAAGGGCTTCAAGAGTCTGATGGATATGGTAGTCGGCATCGAACAGCTTATAGGGCTCGTGGATGCGTACGGATATCCTGCCGTCTTTGTCGTCGGCTTTCTAAGCAGCTTCACTTTGTTCATACCATCGCCGGCATTCATCGTGGTCTTTCTTTTCGGCGCAAAGCTAAACCCGGTACTGCTGGGAACAATAGCGGGAGCAGGCGCGGCGCTGGGCGAGACAACGAGCTACATAGCCGGCTACGGAATCCGAAAAATAGCAAAAAATCAGAGGAAAAAGCTCGACGAAATAAGGAAGCTCGTGCATAAATACAGGCCGGAAGTTGTTATTTTCATTTTTTCCGCGACGCCGCTGCCATTCGACTTTGTCGGGATTTTCTGCGGGACCATAAATTTCGACAGGAAAAAATTCTTCGTGGCGACGCTGCTCGGCAAGATTATCAAGTTCATTTTCATAGCTTACGCGGGCTTCTACGGAATCAGCTGGGTGGCGGATTCTCTCCAGGGCTGACTAACTGACCTGTTTCTTTTCCGTGAACGCTTTTCGAAACAGCTTGACGCACTTTGTGCGTCGTTCGGCTCGAAAAGGGTTCTACCACGGATTGCTCTTCAGCTTCAGCATGTAGGCCACGTTGTTTGTTGCCCAGTGGACTATCGGGGTGAGAATGAACAGGAAAATTATCATGTCCGAGCCGGGCCTGTAGGCAACGGAAGAAAACAGGAGCGCGGCTACCAGGAAGGTGAGCTGGTCGAAAACCGGCAGGTGGGCGCCCCTTGGTATTGAAAACCGCCTTTTGACGAAGGAGCCCGCGACATCGCCGGCAAGCGCGCCCGCGGCGAGCAGGAACACGATAGCAAAGTCGAGCTTCGCAAGGCCGAGGGAAGCGGGGAGCGAGTTATGCGCGTAAATCTGGAGGAGGCCGACCATCGTCCCGATGACAATGCCGCCGATCGTTCCTTCCCATGTCTTCCCGTCGCCGAGAATCCTGTTTTTGCCCCATTTCTTTCCGAAATCCAGCGGCCTCCTTCCTTTCAGGAGGACCGGCGAGGCGTTGGCAATATAAGCGGGAAGAATGAACCAGAGGCTCTGTACAGCAAGTTCAGGCAACGACATTTTTAAACTATGTTGCAAAGTAATTAAATGCTTTGCAAAGCTTGACGTGTTAAAAATGAAGATAGCTTTTTTTGCCGACTCCTACAGGCCTCAGATAAACGGGATGGTAACGTCCATAGACGCTTTCAGGCAGCAGCTTTCGCGAAAGGGCCACGATGTGCATGTATTCGCTCCCGAGGGTCCGGGATACAAGGATAAGGAGAGAAATATCCACAGACTTGCTTCGTTCGAATTCGCCCCGTACAAAGAATACAGGATTGCAATCCCGTTCGTGAGCGCCGCGGGCGGATATGACATTGTCCATGTCCATAGCCCGTTCTCGCTCGGCATAGCAGGAATTGCTTACGCCCGCAGAAATGGCCTGCCTGTTGTCGGGACCTTCCATACCCTGTTCCCTGAGTACGGCCACTATCTGGTAAGCCCGAAGCTGCTGAAACTGCGCAGCGTAGGGAAACTTTTCAGGAAAATTTCCTGGTCTTATCTTTCCTGGTTCTACAACAGGTGCGACCGCATCGTGGCGCCTTCGGTGCACGTGAAGAAGCTTATGCGGAGGAACGGAATTACGAAGCCGATAGCCGTCATACCCACGGGTATAAAGCTGGGCAGCCACGAAGCAAAAAGAAACAAAAAGACCCTTAGGAAAAGATACGGCTTTGGCGACGGGAAAATAATCCTGCATGTGGGAAGGGTTACGAAGGAAAAAAACATCGATTTCGTGATAGCTTCTCTGAAAAAAACCCTCGAAGGAAAAGATGCCAGGCTGGTTATTGCTTCGGACGGCCCTTACAGGAACGAGCTCGAAAGGCGCGTCAAGAAAGCGGGATTGAAAGGAAGAATTATTTTTACGGGATACGTCAGCAAAGAAACGCTGCTGGACTACTACTCCCTGTCGGACGCCCTTGTCATCGCTTCAAAAACCGAGACGCAGGGCATAGTGCTCATAGAAGCCGCCGCAAGCGGCCTGCCTGTAATCGCGCTCAAAACGCCCGTGGCGTCGGAGTTCATAGAGCAGACGCGGTGCGGCCTGGTCTCGGGGAAGAACAGCTTCCATAGCAACGTGAAAAAGATACTTGAAGGCAAAATAGACATCGGCAAGCCCGACCTGCGGAGCTATGACATAAAAAAATGCACGGACGACCTTATTTCCCTTTACAAATCCGCCCTGAAGAAATAATAAGAAAAATGAGGGAAACTTTTCGGAAAAAAGTTTCATCAAAAATAATAAGGAAATGAGAGTAGAGAGAGAAAAACCTTGGTTTTTCTCTTCTATTTGTACCAGTACGCCGTGTAGGACTTCTTCTTGAAAAAGTAGAGGTACGTCATGATAGCGTGGATTTTGACGAACTTCCACGCGCCCCACTTGTGCAGGCGCCGCCCCGAAGTATAAACCTTTATCGGCAGGAACACGAACCGCTTTATCCTATGGACGCGCCTCGCGAGGTCGTGGTCCTCGTTGGTGAGTATGATGTCGCTGTAGCCGCCGGCTTTCTCGAAGACGCGGCGGTCGAAGACGAAGCATGAGCCGTTTGTTATCGGAGACCCCAGTTTTGTCAGCGTCCTGAGGAAAGAATTCCACAGGACAAAAACCGTGTTGTAGCGCTTTCTGGAGTCGTAGAACGCCAGGTCGAAGACGGCTCCGCCGTGCCTGAAGTGCTTCTCCAATTGCTGCAAGAAATCCTTCGGGAAATGGACGTCCGCGTCGGTGAAAACAAGGATGTCGCCTTTCGCGGCCCTCGCGCCCCTGTTCCTTCCTATGCCCGGCCCTCTTCTCGGCTCTTTCAGAACGCGCGCGCCGAGCTTCCTGGCTATCCGGACGGTATTATCAGAGCTGTCCGTGTCGACGACTATTACCTCGCAGTCGCCGCGGCCCTGGTCCCTTATGGACTCTATGCACTGCTTCAGATACTTCTCCTCGTTCATCGTCGGGATGATGAAGGAGAATTTCACGCTTGCTTTCTTCATGATGCCCCCGCCGGGATTCGAACTCCCGCACCTTTTCCTTCTTTTGGTACAGCTTTTCTTTTAAAGAAAAGGTGTCCCGGGTCACGAGCTGTTTGGCAACTTCGCTGCATCCCTTTTGATGCAACTTTTTGGAAAAGTTGCCCGCAAGCTCGCATTCTGTCCAGGCTAAACTACCCTCTAGCAAAGCTATACAAGGGCGCTTATTCTCGGGGCATAATTGCATTCCAGAAGAACCTTTTTAATCATTTGTATGGAATGGAAATGAATGATATGCGTGTCGTGCCATAAGAACCTGCTCTCTGAGGACGATTTCACGAGGTTTAGCTGCCCTTCCTGCAGCGAGCAGGAAATCGTAAGGTGCGGCTCCTGCAGGATAAAGGGGACGCTCTATTCCTGCAGCCGCTGCGAGTTCGAGGGGCCGTAGCGCGGGGCAAGGCTGATGTTCTTTCATGGAGGTTCTGATTTTATGGGCCAGGTTGCTGTTACGCTCAAAGTGATGCCTTCTTCTCCGGACGTAGATTTGGCAGTGCTCAAGGAAAGGATAGAAAATCTCTTCGAGGAATATCACGAAGTGAAGCTCCAGCAGATAACCGAGAAGCCGATAGGATTCGGCCTCATCGCGCTGAATGTGCTCATTGTCATGCCCGACGGCGCCGGCGGCACGGACAGGATAGAGGAAGCAATGCGCGGAATAGACGGCGTTGCCTCCGTTGAGAGCGAGGACGTCACCCTGATCTAGGCTTCTATAGGCCGCTCCTCGTTCAGTTTTATCGGATGCCTGAAGAACACGTTGAGATAATACGTGAAAAGGCTGAACCATGCGTTGCGGAAGCTCCCCCACGGTTTCAGGAAGTTCAGGATTTTTTCCTGCTCCCTTTTGACCGCAAGAAGCCTGTGAAGATCCTCAGGATAATATTTCTCGTCGAGAATCATCTTCGCGACCTCGTGGCCCGAGACCAGAGCGAAGTATATGCCCTCGCCCGTGAGGCCCGAGGTGAAGCCTCCCGCGTCGCCGACCAGGAATTTGTTCCCGAAGCGGTGGCCGCGGTAGTCGTAGCTTATGGGATGGCCCTCGTATTTCGCGCCGCTGACGTCTATATTTCTGTCAGCAAGCCACGCATGGAAATTCTCGCGGAGCTTTGCCGTCGGCATGAACCTGCTCTCGCAACCGCATCCTATCGAGGCGTAATCGCCGTGGGGGAATATCCATCCGTAGCCCAGGGAGAACAGCCGGTCGTCGAAGAACCATTCCATGCTGTCGAACCGGCGCGGAACAATATACTGTATGGCCATGATAAGATTCTGCACGGGGATGCCGAGATGCCTGCGGACGATGGAGCCGGCGCCGTCGCTCCCGACAAGGTGCCCGAAAAATATCTCCTTGCCGTCGGCGATGAGCGATTTGTCCCTTATTTCAGTCACCGCGATGCCTTCCATGACTTCCGCGCCGGATTTCTTCGCTTCGCTGAGTTGCCACTGGCCGAGATCGTGCCTGCTTATCGTTGACACGACTGGCTTCTCGAACACGACCCTGCTCGTGCCCGCAGGCGTGTGTATGTACTGGACAGGGAATTCGCCGCGCAGCAGATGCTTCGGGATGCCGAACCCGAAGTTCTCCAGCGTCAGGCCCCCTGCGCATACCTTCGGGCCGATAATCTCTTTCCTGTCTATGAGAAGCACGCTCTTGCCGCCTTCGGCTAGCACTCGCGCGCATTCAAGCCCTCCGGGTCCCGCGCCGACAACGACAACGTCGTATGCCATGAACATAATTTCCCGACAAAAAAATAAAAGGGGTTCACATGAAGTAGAGGTAGAAAACTGCGGCGGAAACGGCGATGAAAATCAGGGCAGACTGCTTTGTCGCGTCGTAATTTCTCCTGTAGTAATCGCCTTCCCTGAACAGTGCAGGGAAATAGGGAAGAAGGGCCGCGACGAACAGCATGAAATACGGCGGATAGAAAAGCAGGACGGCAGCAACAAGGCTTGCCGCGGCCAGGACGATGAAAGCCTGCGCAATTCTGACTGGATTCGCGAATTTTATCGCCGTTGTGTTGAACCCGGCTTTTTTATCGGCTTTTATATCGCGCATCTGCTGCAGTATCGCCGAGTTCGCGAACATGAAAAACTGCGGCACCGAGAGGGCGATTATGGGCAGATTGATCTCGGAGACGGCGGAGTAGCCCGTTAAAATGAGGAGCGGCCCGACGATGCCGTGGAACGTGAAGTCAAGAAGGAATTTCTCCTTGAAGCGGAAAGGCTGCGCCGAATAGACAAACGTCGCGGCGTAGGTGAGAACCAGCAGGTAGAAAGTCTTCTGGGGAAGCAGGCTGGAAATGAGCGCGCCGGCGAGGAAAAGCCCGGCAGCCAGGAAGAATATCTTCCCCCTTTCCATTTTCTGGCGCAGCCGTCTTCCCTTGTGCTTGTCGTGCTCGTAGTCGAAATAATCATTGAGCAGGAACGCCGACGAGCCCAGCATCAAAAAAGCGGCGCCTAGATATGTTAAGTGCAGCAAGTCAGGCGCAGCGTGCTTTGCCGCAAGCAGGAACCCCGCCAGCACGAGGCCGAAGGACGACGCGAACTCGCTTATTTTCAGCATCAGTTTTTCACCTTCGGGGTTTTCTCCCATTTTATCTCGGCGCCGCCGAGCTTCGCGGCCAGCGACGAGACGATTACGTATAGCTGCAGCGCGCCGAGCGCAAGCATCGTAACGGGCGCGAGCAGGACGTCATCAGCATCAAGGAACCGGGCGGCTGCTATAACATAGATGAGTCCGGTTAAGATGAAACCGCCAAGCGCGAGTGCCGAGCCCGTCGCAAGAAAGTGCAGGAGGAAAACCAGGGCGAAAATGTGGCTGAAGGCAAGCGACACGCCAAGGGGGCCGAGGAAAAGAACCCTGCCCAGGTCGGCCTTGCCGAAAAACTCCAGGACTTCTTTCCCGCCGCCGAGTATCCAGCGCCGCTGCTGCTTCAGGTACCAGCTGAGATACGGCGGCGCCTGCTCGAAGCAGAACGCATCAACAAGCGCGACAGTTTTTCCAGCGTCGTAGAGGCGGAGCGACAAATCAACGTCCTCCGCGAGCTCGTGGCTGAAATGACCCATTTTCTTGAGCGTCTCTTTTTTTATCGCGAAGTTCTTGCCGGCAAGCATTACCGTGCCCACGATGTTGTAGCCGATTATTTCCAGGGCGTTGAACAGCGCCACCTGCAGCCGCGCAATCCGGGCGGTAAAGCTCTGCTTGTTCTGGAGTATGTTTATGCCCGTTGCCACGTCGTGCGTCTGCAGCGCAGCCACGAGCTTTCTCAGCGCACCCTTCTCGGGCAGCGAGTCCGCGTCCAGGATATAAAGCACCTCGCCCTTCGCGGCGCGCACGCCCAGGTTCAATGCATGCGGCTTGCCTTTGCGCGCTCTGTCCCTGATCACGCGGCCGTATTTCCGCGCTATTTCCGGCGTCCTGTCGCTGCTGCTGTCCACGATGATTATTTCAAAGTCCGGATAATCGAGGGCTGCTGCGCTGCGAAGGGTCGGCTCTATGACGGATTCCTCGTTGTGCGTAGTTATGATTATCGACACCTTTGGGGCTTTGCCCGGCGCATGCCCAGAACTCCTTAGCGGCAGGAGCGCCAGCAGCGACGAGAAGAAATAGTTTATGTGGAAATAGAAGAGGAGCAGCGCAAGAAGGATTTCTGACAACATTCTAATGCTTTCATTTGGAACTTTTAAGTCTTTGAATTGCCGTCAAAGTGGAAAAGCTGGCTTTGCATCCAGCCTTTCGTTATGCGAGAAACGAGCTTGCCTTTCCTTGATGGAATGATGCTTCCGTTCCGTCTTGATAGAAGAGCATTTTAGAGCGTTTTAAAAGCATTTTTCTGCAGATTTATTTGTAGGATAAAATGGGCATACAGCTGACGAATCTGGTTAAGGGCGAAGAGCTCGCCCTGGAACAGCTGTTCGACAAGAAGATAGCTGTGGATGCCTACAACTGGATTTACCAGTTCCTCAGCATCATACGGCAGCCCGACGGCGAGCCGCTCAAGGACAGCAAGGGCAGGGTGACGTCGCACCTTTCGGGCTTGTTCTACAGGACGCTGAAGCTGATGGAAGCGGGCGTGAAGCCGATATATGTTTTTGACGGCGTGCCGCCGCCTTTCAAGAGGCTTGTCGCGGAGCGGCGCCGCGACGTGCGTGCTGAAGCCATGCGCGAATGGCAGGCTGCGCTGGAGAGGAAGGACCACGAGGCTGCGCGGAAGCACGCGCAGCGTTCCGTGACCATGACGGACGATATAGTGGAGCAGAGCAAGCGGCTGCTGCAGGCCATGGGCCTGCCCGCGATACAGGCGCCGGGCGAAGGCGAAGCCCTTTGCTCCCTCATGGCGAAGAAAGGCGACGCTTACGCGGTAGCGACCCAGGACTATGACTCGCTGCTGTTCGGCGCCCCGCGGCTCGCGCGCAACCTGTCTATAACGGGAAAAAGAAAAGTGCGCGGCGAGACGATAACGATAAACCCCGAGATGCTCGTGCTCAGGGAGGTCCTAGCGGACCTTGGCATAACGCACGACCAGCTTATATTATTAGGCATCCTGGTAGGAACCGACTACAACCCCGGCGGCGTCCCCGGCTACGGGCCGAAGAAGGCGCTCGACCTCGTCCGTGAGAAGACGACCCTGCAGGCTGTCAAAGAAAGCGTCATATGGGATTTCGACCCGGGCATGGAGGACATATTCGATTTCTTCAAGAATCCCGGCGAGGCGGATTACGAAATAGAGTTCGGCGCCGTCAATGAAAAGAAAATCATCGCCATGCTCTGCGACGAGCACGACTTCTC
>JACQIH010000024.1 GCA_016198625.1 Candidatus Aenigmatarchaeota archaeon | reverse complement strand
GGGCTCGGCATCAGTATGAACGACTGCACCGAGAAGTAGCCAGCAGCCGAGACGGAAAGGTTGCTAGACTGGATGCTGCCTATTGATGCATTGACAGTAATCGAATAAATTCCGTCGGCATCCGGGGCGGTGAACCTTATCTTGCAGACAGTCTGCCCAACGAAAAGATTGGTCGTCTTCGTCAGTGAAGGCGATGACTGGACAGCGCCGCTCAGCACATTCTTCATTTCTGTAACCCTAGTTGCATTGCAGTAAACGTCCGGCGCGCCGCCGCTGAGGCTGCCGTTGAGAAGCGCGTCAGTGCTAAGGTTGGACACAATAATATTGAATTCAACGTTGCCGCCTTTCCTGAAACCGGACTGCGAGCCGAAGTCAAAGAAGAAATCCTTGACGGTGTCAAGGCGCGCCTCGACCCCCTGGACTGTCGAGGTCGTGGATGTCCTCAGGATTTTCCCGGAAGTATTGGTAACGATGTCTATCTTGTACGTCCCTGAAATGTTCGGATAAGTGAATGTCATGTTGTAGGTCCCGTTCGAGCCCGAGTAATGGACAAGGCTCACGTTGACGACTGTTCCGTTCGGGAACGTGACGAAAGCCAGGACGTTCGCATTGGTTATCGGGTTGTTTTCGTCCCTGACCTTGGCCTCTATCCTTCCGGTCTCGCCCTGGCCGAACGTCGTTGTGGTCGAGCTCTCGTTGTCCTGCGCCTGCACCGTCGTGATGAGGCCTGACTTTACCAGGAAGGTGTTGCCGGCGCTTCCCTCGTCGAAAATAATCATGTACTTGCCGTCAGCGTCCGTGGGCACTGTTATGTTATAGAAAATGCTGTTCGTGTTTATCCTTGATGTGATGTTGTTCATCACCCAGCCTGTTGAGTTCCCGGCATTCGACTTGAATATCTGCAAGCTCGGCGCGTTGGGCGACAATCCGGCAAAGGAGATATTAAGCTCGAAGTAGGATCCGTTGGCAAAAGGCGGCCTCTTGTTCGTGAAGTTGAAGGTGGCGTTCGAAAACGGTCCGGCCCTGATCTCTATGTTCTTTGTGACCGTTGTGCCGTTGCTCAGGTTCACGCTCAGGCTGACGTTGTACCTGCCCGGCGTGATAGGAGCCGTTATGTTAAATTCGTAGAAGCCCGTGGCCCATGCGGAATTGTTGAGAGGCGACACCGTGGTTGCGTTCAGGCTGTTGATATTTGCTGTTACGTTCGTGTAGTTGATTGCCGACGTGTTGTCGTGCTTTATCAGTCCTTTGACAGACACGGTCGTGCCATTTACGGCATAGACCGTTGCGCCCGCATCCACGTAGTCAGCCGCGGCAAGCGATGCTAGGAGGACAAAGCAGAGCACGAGCATTACGGAGAAATTACTGTGCCTCATTGTACCACTGAAAAGATAATGTTAAGAGAAAATGCCCGCGGACGGTATTTATACTTTTTAAACCACGCCCGAGCCAGCGAAAAGTATGATTTTATCATACAGCCGCGGGCTCGAATGAACGGGAAGGTTTATAGTTCCCGGGGCAATTATTAAGTGTAAGTCATGTTCCGTCCCGCACGCCTCGTGAAATTATACTGCTTCTTTCCGAAGAAATCCGCGCATGCCGTTGCCGACAGGGTCCAGCAGCTGGGCGTCGCGCACTTGTTCGACATAAAGGAGGAGAAAAAACGCCTCAAGCCGCTTGGTGCAAGGCGCTCGGACGAAGTCCGCGAACTGCTGGAGAAACTGGAGGCCCGCATAGAAAGCATCGAAAGGTTCGGCGGCAAGGATATTTCCGAAATTCTTTTCGGCCCGAGGTATGCGGCGATAGAGGCGGAAACCAGGAGCGAAGCGGACGCGGTGAAAGAGGCGAGGACGCTTTTGGCTGAGCTGGACAAAAGCGGGGCGGTTCGCAGGAAAAACGCCGGCGAAATAAAGAAACGCCATTACCGCCGCCTGCTCGCTGCAGCCGAGCGCCTTCGTGATTTGCGCGAAAGAGAGGACGCACTGCAGAAGTTCGGTTCCACGGGATTCACCGCCTCGTTCGGCTGCTTCGTGAAAGAAAGCGACGCCGAGCGCATGAAGACCGCGGTCGACGCCGCAGCGAACAGGAAGTGCGCTTTTGAGGTGAAGAGAGCCGGAAATGATGCGCCGACGCTGCTCGAAAACCCCTGGGCAATCAAGCCGTTCGAAGTCCTGACCGAGAACTACGGGCTCCCGCCTTATAACGGATTCGACCCCACGCTGCTCCTCGCGGTAACGTTCACGCTGCTGTTCGGCATGATGTTCCCGGACATGGGCTACGGCGCCGCGCTCGCTTTCCTGAGCGCCGCCGCCTACTTCATGACGAGGAAGGCGCCGAGGAACGTGAGAAACGTCAACATCATACTTTTCTACTGCGGGCTCTCCGCGGCGTTTTTCGGCTTCCTCTTCGGCGAGTTCTTCGGCCTCGAGGTCAAGCCTTTCCTGTTCAACCCGGCCGGGAACATAGTCGGCATTCTTGCCGTATCGGCGATGATAGGCATCGTCCATCTTTCGGCGGCGATGCTTTCTAACATCGCGAAGGAAAAGCTCCGCTATATCTCGGGAATCCTTCTCCTGTGGTCCGTGCCGCTTTTCGCTTACACGAGGAACGCCGCGTTCATCGCGCTGTTCGCAGGGGCGGCAGCCGCGCTGTTTTATTCGAGGAAACTCTACGCGGCAAAAGACATTATTACCTTGTTCATGCGCGTTATCTCGTATCTGCGGGTCGGCGTCCTCGGGGTCGCGCACGTCACGATATCGTCGCTCTTCGTCAGCTTCGTGTCGCTTCTCCCGAAGGACATCCCAGGGCTGGTTCTGGGCGCGCTCCTGATAGCCGCAGGCGTGCTCTTTTCCTTCGCGATAGGCGTCGTCGTCGTTTTCATACAGTCGCTCCGCCTGGAATGGCTCGAGTTCTTCGGCGAGTTCGAGTTCGGCGGCAAGCCTTTCAGGGCGTTCAGCCGCAAAAGGGAGTACCTGCTCTGAGCGCAGCCTTAAACGTTTCTCCCCGCATAATAATCCGTGACAATAAGCAAAATTCTCCTGCCCACGGACGGCTCGGCGTTCTCGGAAAGGGCGTCGAAGCTCGCGATGGAGCTTGCGAAGGCTACAGGCGCCGAAATCGTTGCCGTGCATGTGATAGAGGTCAAGCCGCCAAGGCTTCTCGGCGCGGACGCGATAGAAAAGCTCAAGGCGAAGCGCGCCGAAACGTGCTTCAGGAAAGCCGGGGAAGACGCGGAAAGAGCGGGGCTCAGGTTTGAAAAGAGGATACTCGTCTCGCGGAGCGTGCCCGGAGCCATCGTCAATTATATAGAGGACGAAAGCCCGGACATCGTCGTGATGGGCTCGAAAGGCCTTACGGGCCTGAAAAGAATCATGATGGGCAGCGTCACCTCAGCAGTCCTCGAGAAGACGACCGTGCCGGTGCTCGTGGTGAAGTAGGCTCCGCTCACTTCAGCATGTAGTCATCAACATGCTTCTTCGCCTTTTCCCGCGCCTTCTGGTGTTCCTTCAGGAAATCCGTTATCCTCTTTATCAGCAGCTCCTTGACCTCGCCCGTGAATACCGAGCCGTTCCTGTAGCCGCTGAAAATCTCGCTGACTTTCTTGTCGCTTTCCTCGAAAAGAAAGTAGAGGTACTGGCACGCGACATCAATGTCAGGATTGCCGCCCTTCTCCTTGTGCTCCTGCAGCGTGGCTCCGCCTCCCGAGAACGCGCGCCATACCTTTCTGCGCACGCTGTCAGGCTTTTCATTTAAGTAAATGCACGTCTCGGGCTTGCTGCCGCTCATTTTCCCGCCCTGCAGGCCCAGCATGAACTTGTGGTATGTCGATGACGGCTTCACAAAGCCTGCCTTTTCCGCCAAATCACGCGACAGCCGCATGTAAGGGTCCTGGTCGATGCCTATGGGCACCACGGTCGGCTTGGGCCCGCCAAAATCCTGCAACTGCGGCAGCAGGATGTGCGCGGCTTGCACGATAGTGTAGAAAATCGCTCCCGGATTCGTCTCGTTGTCGAAGCCGAAGATTGCTTTTATCGTCGAGAACGTCGTCTTCGCGGAAAGCTTCACTGCCAACTCATAAACACGCCGCTCTTCCGTGGAAACGAAAATATGCGTCTTCTTTTTCTTGAAGCCCAGCGCGATTATGTCGGGAATGACCTGCTCGTAGGCAATCTGCGTCGCTTTTTCCAGCGAAGCCTGCTTCTTGAAAACATAGGTCTCGTCGTTGCTTATAGGTATGAAGACGTCCGCGCCCATTTCCTGGAAGAACAATGCCTGTTTGAGAAACAATAGGTTCCCTAGATGCGGCGGGCCTGAAGGATTGAATCCTGTCAGCACCGCGAATTTTTTCTTATTGATAATGCTTTCGTAAATCCTGCCGAAGTTCCTGTGCGCGAAGACGACGCCCCTGCGGTACATCGGCGGCAGATTTTTTTTGTCAAATTTTTTCAAAAATTCCTCTATCGGTTCCACGCCGAATTCTTTCATCAGCGCGTCATAATCCACTTCGCCCTCCACGGCCGCGACGGTTACTTTTGATTTTTCTGCCATAAAAACACTAATCTATTGTTCGCTACAGTTTTTAACGATTAGAAGAAGTTTTTTAAATCGCTTGCGGTCGGTGCAAAAATCAGACCTTCCAAATACGCATTCCTTCCCAAGGAAGGAAACGTGGATATAATTCATCTGCAAGATTGTCGTAAAACGTATTAAGAAAAGTCCGCGTATCTTCTAAATTGTGACTTTCTATAACTTGATCAGGCAAGACATCTTCAGGAT
>JACQIH010000029.1 GCA_016198625.1 Candidatus Aenigmatarchaeota archaeon | reverse complement strand
GGCCCCACGGTCCTCATGCTTGGCTCGCCCAGGACCTCGGCGTGCTTCCGTATCACCGCGACCGCCTGCGACTCGTCGCCGTCGAACGGTATTTCCACCAGAAGATTCTTTGTCGCGCCCGAAGCGAGATGGACCGAGGCTTGCGGAAGCTCCTTCCTGATGGCATCCACGTCCGCTTCTTTCACCGCAACGGTTATCATCTTGCCGCCTGAAAGCTCCACGTCCCTTTCAAGGATAGAGCCCTTGGTAACCAGGTTGTTCGCGAGGACCCCGGCTGAAATTATGAGAAGGACTATAGTGAATAGCATCAGCGGCTTCCAGTGCTTCTCGAACAGCTCGTACATCAGTTACCATAATCCGTAGTTATGTTTTTAAACGAAGAAGGCGCGGTTCAATAGTCTTAATAGTTTTTCGGCGTTAGTTTTACCGATGTACGATGTCATCATCGTGGGCTCCGGAATCGGCGGCAGCCGCCTCGCGTCGCAGCTGCAAGGGCTGAACGTCCTCGTGATAGAAAAGGACCGGAAAATCGTGCCCAAGGATTCCGGGATAGTATCGAAGGACTTTCTGGGCATGTTCTCGAAGGGATTCGTGAAAAACAAAATCAAAAGGATGGACCTGGTGTCGCCTTCGGGCAAGACAATAACCATGGAGACCGAGCAGCCCTTTGCCTACATACTGAAAAGGGAGCTGTTTCTTGAGTACCTCCGCAGCAGGGCGATGCGGAACGCCGAATTCCTGAACGGCTTCGTGAAAACCGTGGAGTACGGCAACGGCGCATACACCGTGAGCACTGGCGACAACGAATACAGGGCGAGGTTCGTCGTCGGGTGCGACGGGGCGAATTCCTTCGTGAGAAAATCGCTGGGCATACCGGACCCCCGCATGGTCTATGGGGTCATGGTGAGGTCCGACACGGTCCTGGACGGCGAGATAAAGGTCTTTTTCCACAAATACTTCTCGCCGGATTTCTTCTCGTGGATCATACCGCAGAACGACGAGTACGGCCTCGTGTCGTTCGCAAGCCCGACGGAATACCTCAAATATTTCCAGCAGAAGCTGCTGCTGCCCGGCGGCACGACGTACGGATACCCCATATGCCTCGGAACGGCGAAGTCATACGCCAATAATGCTATCCTGATCGGCGATGCGTGCGGGCAGAACAAGCCCATAACAGGCGGCGGCATAGTCTTCTCGCTGAAAGCCGCGACGTATGCCGCCGACGTCATAGAGGAATGCTTCCGGAAAAACGACTTCAGCGGCATTGATGGCTATGAAAGAAGATGGAAGCAGGATTACGGTTCGGAAATCAGGAGGCAGCTGCTGTTCCGCAGGATATACAGGTGGCTCACGAACAAGGACATAGACAGGCTCTTCGACGACTTCGGGCCGTCACTACAGCAGCTGCACGACTTCGACTACGACAAATTCACGTTCTCGTGGACGAAGATGCCGAAGCTGAAGCTGCTGTCGTTCCTGATAGCGTCATTCCCCCTGCTTTTCAGGAAGGAAATAATCCAGAATAGTGGAAACGGGTACCGGAAGTAAGAATTGAACTATAGTAAGCTGTTTCCATTCCGATGTCATTCAAGCACTTTCTTCAGGTCCATGCTCTTCCCGAGATGGACGAGGGAGAGCCAGCCGAGGAAAGCCGAGTACCAGAACGTCAGGGCCCTCGCCAAAAACACCCCGGCCGCGGCTGCGGGTGTGGCGACGCTCGCGGAAAGCAGAAGAATCATGACCGCGTCCGTCGAGCCGAGGCCGCCTGGCAGGAATGACGCTATGCCGATGATTGTTGAAACGGCGAGCAGCCCCGCAAAGAAGACAGGGCTCAGTCCGATTCCAAGCGCCATGAACGAAAGGTAAAATACGGCGCTGTCCGCGAGCCACGCCGCCGCCGTGAAGAAGAACGACAACAGTATCCTGCCGGCAGGCACCTTTTCCTTGTAGAAGCTTTCCACGAACTGCTCCGAGAGCCTGCCCATGAACGGGAGCCTCCGCAGCAGCCCGAACACGAACGAGCCGAACTTTCGGCTGTAAATCACGGCCAGGAAAGCAGCGACCACGACAGCAAAGATGCCCAGGGCATAAATATACAGCCCCGTCGTGTTCACGAGAAGGAACGACAGCAGGACAAGAACGGCTATGTCCAGTATGCGCTCCCACATCACCGAAGGCAGGGAGCGCGAGACTGGCGTGCCGGTCTTCGACTTCAACATCACCGACTTCGCGGGCTCGCCTATTTTTCCCGGCGTGAAATTGCTTATCGTCGCGCCGAGGAACTGCACGGGCGCGACGTCAAGGAACGACGCGCCTTGCAGCAGGACGAGCCATTTCATCACCCGGAACAGGGCGCCCGCGGTTGATACGAGCAGCGCGTAGAAAAGAAATGACTTGTCGCTGCCGGCGATTATCCTGTACATGCTGGGCGGGTCCGAATAGTAAACGAGGCCTGCGAGCACAGCCACGCTGACAAGGACAAGAAGGTACCTTTTTTTCATCACATTTCTGTTTTCAGGGCAGCTTTTAAGAAGATTGTCTTGAGATTAAGCAGTATGGACATGAAGCTGACTGTGCCGAGGATTGATGCTCTTGGTATGCTGAAAAACAACTGGCACATACTCGCGCTGATACTCATAATCTACCTTGGAACGACCGTGAGGACCCTCGATTACCGCTGGCCCTATCTCCGCAACATAGACTCGTACAATTTCTACAAGGAAATGGATGAAATCCTCGAGAACGGCGGGGTCCTGCCGGAAACCGACACGCTGAAGCTCGCTCCCTACGGCACGAAGCGCGGGCAGAACTTCTACGCGTACGCCGGCGCATATTCCTACATGTTTTTCCGGGCATTCATGCCTGACATGCAGCTGTGGCAATACCTGATATGGTTTCCCGCCCTGCTGGCGGCGCTCATGGCCGTGCCCATTTATTTCATAACAAAGACGCTCTACGACAAGAAAGCAGGAATATTCGCCGCTGCAATGATCGTTTTCGATATCGCGATAATCTCGAGAACCCTTGGCGGCGACCCCGACAACGACGCCATGGTGCTGCTGATGCCTCTGGTCATTATATCCCTCTATCTTCTCAGCCACAAAATAGCGGAAAGCGCGGGCAGACTCACAACAAAGCTGGCTGCGTTTTCCGTGCTTACGGGCCTGTCGCTGGTCGCGTGGAGATTCACGTGGGGAGGATTCTGGTGGGTGCTCTGGCTCATCACAGGATTCCTGCTTCTGAAGCTGGTTTTCAAGTACGTGAAAAGCAGGAACGTGCGTGTCCTTTGGAACGAAAACAAAG
Source organism: Candidatus Aenigmatarchaeota archaeon (assembly GCA_016198625.1). Lineage (GTDB taxonomy): Archaea > Aenigmatarchaeota > Aenigmatarchaeia > GW2011-AR5 > GW2011-AR5 > JACPJW01. Next base: position 15,751 of record JACQIH010000029.1, on the reverse strand, counting down.
CAGCCATCCAGTCCTACGGGATCATAATGCTTACCTTCTTTGCGCTGGCCGTGCCCGCTTTCGGCCCGGGAGTGCTGGCGAACGCAGTCCTCGGGCCCCTGGAATTCCCGGCGATAAAGGCCGAGGGCGGGACATTTCCTAATGTCTATGTGTCCGTAGCGGAACTGCAGAACCCGGAAGGCCCGAGGGACATAATAAACAGGACGGGGCTTCCGTTCTTCATCCTGCTGCTTTCGCTTGCATATCTGTCGTACTCCTACATCGCAAGGAGAAAGCACCTCGACACTCTTGTGCTTCTCGGCATATGGTTCGTGGGGCCTTTCCTCGCGACGATAGTCGCCATAAGATTCACGATACTTTTCTCCGCGCCCATGGCGATAGGCGCGGGCATATTTTTCTCGAAGATCCTGCGCATGACGACAGGAGAGGACAGTTCGTTGGCTGATTGAACATGAACGAATTCAGGGTAAATAAAATCACGGCAGCAGCGATTGCGGCAGTCATTCTTTACTTCGTGCTGCTGCTCTACCTGCCGACGAAGACGACCTGCGCGCTCATCCAGAGCAGCGGATGGCAGGGCTCGTACGGCATGCAGCTTTATGCGGGAGCCTTTGCAGCCCTGCTGCTCCTGGCCGCGCTCAGGTTCAAGCAGAAGATGACCAACAACGAAGCAGCCACGCTGGGCCTGCTCGTTGTTCTTTTCATATTTTTCATCAACGTCTTCTACATCCCGAGCGCGCTCATATCGGAATGCACAGGAACCGTGCTGAGCGACAACTGGTGGGAGGCCCTCAACTGGATAAAGAACAACACGAAGGGATGCTCCGTGGTAGCTACTTACTGGGATCCCGGGCATTTCATAACCGGGATAGCAAAGCGCTCCGTTGTTTTCGACGGCGCGTCGCAGAGCGAGGTTTTCTACAGGCCGAATACGGAAGGCAAGACCGGGATCGTCATTGAAAGGCACGAAAACGGAATAACGCGGGTCATCCAGTACAAGAACGACACAGTCGTGCGCGCAAGGATACAGGACATATCAACGACGCTCCTGACGAACAACGAGAGCCTGGCGGTGGAAATCCTGAAGGACTACAGGAAACCCGGGTGCGAGGACGAGATGTATTACATAGCTTCTTCGGATTTGATCAGCAAGAGCCAGTGGTGGTCCTACTTCGCGACATGGGACCCGACAAACCCCCCGAATTTCGGCAAAAGGTACATATACGTGATGATACCTCTTGAAAGCTCGCGCCCGGTCCTGGGCCAGAACGCAATAGCATACTCCTACAGGGTCACGCAGAACCAGGCTTTCGTGATATACGAAACCAACAACACGCTGAAGCCTTTCTTCCAGCAGCAGGGACAGCTGCTGAAAGTGGAGAAATTATTCTATTTTGACAGGCAGGGCAACGGCAGGCTGGCTCTTGAACCCGACGCTGATGTTCAGGGTCTGCTATGGCTCGACGGAACGAGGCAGCTCGTGATATTCATACAGCCCGAGCTCGAGCAGTCGATATTCACCAGGATGTTCTTCTTCAACGGCTTCGGCCTGGAGAGGTTCGAAATGGTCAAGGACTGGGGCGGCGAGGTCAAGCTGTTCAGGGTCAGTTTCAACGAGACCGACGCCTGAGCCCGGATATTTCGTTCGTGCTTAAAAAATTGCTTCTGGAAGGATTACTATGCAAATATGCATGCTTTCAGAGCTGTTTTATCCCTATCTTCTGGGCGGCGCTGAGCGGAGATATTACGAAATAGCTGTCAGGCTCGCGAAGCGCCACAACGTGACCGTTTATTCGCTTCGCTTCGACGGGCATGAGGACAGGGAGGAGCACAGGGGCGTTCAGATTGTAAGGACAGGCTCGTCGCATCCCCTGGACAAAAGAAGCGTCCCCGCGCTTGCCACCTTCATCCTCGCATTGCCTGCGGCCGCGGCAGCAGGCAACGACATCATAGACGCCAACCAGGGGATATCATCCTTCGCAGGGCTGCTCAAGCCGCTCACGAGAAAACCCGTAGTCGCGACGTTCCACGACCTTTACTGGAACCAGTGGAACGAGTACTTTCCGTTTCCGCTCTCGTCGCTGGGAAAATCGATGGAGTTCATGTGGTCGAGGCTGCCTTACGACGCTGTCATAGCTAACTCTCCGACGACCGCGAAGAAACTTGGATTTCTCGGCTTCAGCGACGTCACGACGATACCCAGCGGCGTAGATATAGACTTCATCAACAGGATACGGGTAAGGAAAAGAAAAAACACCGTGACGTACGTCGGCAGGCTCGTCAAATACAAGAACGTCGACGCGCTGATAAGGGCGGTGAAGGAAATTTCGGCAGAAATCGACGTGAAATTGCGCATCGTCGGATCTGGCCCCGAGGAATACAACCTCAAGAAGCTTGCAAGGGACCTCGGCGTTGACGCGGTTTTTTCCGGGTTTGTCAGCGAACAGGAGAAATTCAGGATAATCAAGTCTTCCTCGGTCCTCGTGAACCCCTCGTCCGTCGAGGGCCTGGGTCTTGTTCTGATAGAATCAATGGCGGCAGGAACTCCTGTGGTCGCCAAAAACCTTGAAGCATATTTTTTCTGCAACGGCAGGAACGCGCTGCTGTACGACAACGAGACGGAGCTCGCGTCAAGAATACTGGACGCGATGACTAAAAAGAATCTTGTAAAAAACGGCCATGAAACAGCGAAGAAATATTCGTGGGACAGCGTTGCGCGGAGCGTGGAATCCCTTTACAGGAGGCTGGCGGAATGAGTTACGCGCAGCGCCTTGTCAAAGGCAGCTTGTGGATATTCGCCATGTACTTCGCGAGCGGAATCATCAGCACGATCCTCCGCATCTTCCTTGCCAGGAACCTCACGATAGAGGAGTTCGGCATGTTTTACGCGGTGCTTTCCGTTTCCGGATTCCTCCTTATATTCAAGGACCTGGGGCTGTCGCAGACCATGACAAAATTCATAGCGGAGTTCAACGCGGAAAAAGACAGGAAGGGCGTAAAGTCTGTCATATACTCCGCTCTGGCCATGCAGTTTCTGCTGGCATTTTTCATGACATCCGCGGTTTTCCTCGCAGCGCCTACCCTGGCGCAATTTTATTTTAAGAACGCCGGCGCCGAAGAGCCGCTGAGGCTCATAATGCTCTCCTACCTTTTCAGCGTGTTCGTGTCGCTGCAATACGCGCTTCAGGGCCTCGGGAAGATAGAGCTCTACTCGGTCATCGAACCGCTGCGCAACATACTCACGCTGGTCGCGGCCGTGTTCCTAATACACATGGGAGCCGTCGGGGTGGCCCAGAGCTATCTGGCAGGAACAATCATAATTTCCGTCATCATTTTTCTTTTTGTCCTGAAGTCGTTCCCTTTTTTCTCCGTGGCAGCAGGCATCGAGAGGGCCATGGCCAGCCGCCTATGGCACTTCAGCGCGCCGCTCTTCGTAGCCAACATAGGCGGGGTTGCCCTGAACTACTTTGACACGATTCTTATCACGGCCATGCTTTCCCTGGGCAGCGTAGCGCTATACCAGGTTGCGCTGCCTACATCGCAGATTATTTGGGCCCTCATGGGATCGGCGTCCATAGTGATACTTCCTATCATCTCGGAGCTCTGGGCGAGAAAGGACAGCGCGATGATAAGAAAAATGCTGGGGCTTATCGTCAAATTTTACTTCGTGTTTTCAATTCCTTTCATCATACCAGTCGTAGCGTTCCCGGAAATAATCATAAGGATGCTTTTCGGCGAGCAGTACCTCGGCGCAGCCGCGGCATTGCAGATACTGGTCATCAATTCCGTGTTCTATGCCGTGTTCTGGATACTATCCACGGCCATGATAGCCGTGGGCGAGCCGAAGACGAACAGGAATATTGTGCTTCTACTCGGCGCCACGAATGTGTTCCTAAATCTTGCGCTGATTCCGGTCCTCGGGATAGAAGGCGCGGCGCTCGCGGCGCTCCTTTCCTACATCATCGGAGCATCCCTCATGATAAGGCATCTCGCCGCGAAATCGCTCATCACGATACATGCGCACGACATAGTGAAATCGATGTTCGGGGGGGCAATTTCCTTTGCCGCGATGCTTTTCATCAAATCATTTCTTGACATGAACGCCTGGATCGAAGCGGCAGCGGCCGTTCTCTGCGGGGCTGCTATATACGCGCTGTTCCTGTTCGCCACAAAAACGGTAAAGAAAGAGGAACTCGCAGTTCTCAAGAAAGGCGGAATCCCGATACCGTCGGCGTTCCTAAGGTGAGTCGCTGAGAAGGACATCCTTTATGGCTTTGTTCAGCAGACGGGGATGCAAGTGCTCCGACCTCATGGGATATTTCAGCAGCGAGCGGATGAGAAGCAGCTTTTTGTTCCTCAGCTTCCCGGCTGTGCCGGGCCTTGACTTCGCCGCGAAGGCAATGTAATCCACAGAGCCCGCTTTTGAGTATTTGCCGGACTTCAGAACGTAATCATTAACGACCCTGTAAGGCCCTTCCCAGAATGAATCATGGAAAGCGACTATACCTCCATCCACGAGAAACCTGCTCCACATCAAAAAATCCTTTCTCACGTCCTTGTAGTCGTGCGAGGCGTCTATCCATAAAAGCCTGATGCGCCTTTTCCACTTGCGGCCGGCGTCCTCGGATTTCATCACGACAGGCACAACGTAATCGCGGACCCCGGATTTTCTCATGTTCCTTGAAAACTCGCCGAGCGTGCCGCCCTTCACGGCATCCTTCCATCCCCGATGCCAATCAACGGCGTACACCTTTTCGCGGCCCGCCGCCTTGGATCCGAGCGCTAGGCAGACCGTTGATTTGCCCTTGTAGCTGCCCAATTCCACTATGCAGCCCCTGCCAGGTCCGTTCTTCGCCAGCAGGTAAAGCAGGAACGCCTCCTTGTCCGTGAGCATGCCTTCTACTTTCCTTGCAACTTTCAGAACGCGCTCCTTTGCGGTCATAGTTGTATATGCCGCGAGGAAGGTTTTTAAGAGTTATCTGTTAAGTTCGTTCAAAGCAACTTTTAGAAAAAGTTGCATCAAAAGTCTAGGTAGTGTTGGAATGAAAATACTCATCACAGGCGCAGGAGGGTTCATAGGCTCGCATCTAGCTGATTTCTTCGCTGGGCAGGGAGCCGATGTGGCGGGCACGTTCCGCAGCAGCACGAAGAACATCGCGCACCTCGAAGGGAAAATCGAAATGATGGGATGCGACATCGCCAATAAAAGCGAAGTCCTTGCGGTCGTTGAAAAGACGCAGCCCGATTACGTGTTTCACATGGCTGCCCAGAGCTTCGTCATACCGTCGCTGAAAGACCCGGAAAATACGTACAAGAGCAACATAATGGGCACGATGTACCTGCTGGAAGCCCTGAAGGACAGCGACGCCGTGGTATGCATAGCATCGAGCTCGGCCCCTTACGGATTATGCTATTACGAGGAGATACCGATAAAGGAAACAAAGGAGTTCAGGCCGTCGTCGCCTTATGCGGTGAGCAAAGCCGCCGCGGACATGCTCGGGTACCATTACTGGCGCACATACGGCATGAAGACCCTGCGGCTAAGGTTCTTCAACACAATAGGGCCGCGGAAAACCGGAAGCGCTATCGCCGAATGGACAAAAGGCGTCGCGGAAATAGAGGCCGGCCTTCGGCAGCAATTAGGCGTCGGGAACCTGGAGCCTGTGATAGACATCACCGACGTTGCCGACGCCGTGAGCGCCGTGTGGCTCCTTGCCAGAAAGGGCAAATGGGGCGACGCCTACAACATCTGCACGGGCCGCGGAAACAAGATGAAGGACGTGCTCCAAAAAATAATAAGCCTTGGCAGGACTGAAATAAATGTCGTTACGGATCCCGCGAAACTGCGGCCGTCGGACGACCCCATATTCATCGGCGACAATACGAAGCTGCGCAAGCTCGGCTGGAACCCAGAAATGCCCCTCGAAAAAACCCTCGAGAATACCCTTGATTACTGGCGCAGCGAGGTATCAGCCAAGTAGGCTTCTCGCAAAAAGTTTCAGCAGCGACTTGCCCATGTAAATAATGTTTTTCAGCTTCCCGCTCCCGCTTCCCCGGACGCGCTTCTCGACCCAGATAACCGGAACCTCGCCTATTCTGTATCCTAAGCGTTTGGCATGGAAAAGAAATTCGGTGTCCCAGAAAAAGCCCTTGTTCCTGACCGCGGGCAGTATTTTCAGCGCAGCGCTTCGCCTAAAACCCTTCATGCCGCATTGCAAGTCCTGCGGCCTCCTGATGCCAAGAAGCGCGCGAACGCACACGGAATACGCGCGGCTAAGAAGCAGGCGCAGGATTGTCCTGTCCGAACGCGAAAGAGGATGATACCTCGAGCCTAAGACAATATCGCAATCGTCCAGCTGCCTTGCTATATCGCGCAAAGACGACAGGTCCGTTGATAAGTCCGCGTCCGTGAAAACTATGCGGCTGCCTTTAGCGGCTTCAATTCCCTTCTCCAGTGCGCCGCCCTTGCCAAGCCTTTTGTCAAAATGCAGATGCCTCAGCCGGTGATATTTCTTTGCGAGGGCGCCGACGATACCGGGAGTCCTGTCGGTGCTCTCCTCCACCACTATAAGCTCGTAATCCGTGCCGAGGCTTTCAAGCTCGCGGATCATTTTTTCCAGGCTGTCCGCTATGTATTCCTCCTCGTTATACGAAGGAATCAGCACAGAAAGCATAGCTGTATGTAGTGGATTATGCTTAAAAAATTGCACTAGAAATTAAGTTGATGATTGTAGTAGGATGCGACGGGTTTTCGCGCAATGTAGCGAAGTACCTTGGCGAGAGCCACGCGGAGCTCGAGAGAAAGGTATTCGATGACGGGGAGCTATGCCCGAGGCTTCCGGACATCCCCGGCAAAGACGTCCTTATTGTGAGCCGCATATGGAAGGACCCGAATTCCTTTCTTGTGGAGGCCCTGCTCATGGCGCGGACCCTCAAGGAGGAAGGCAAGAACGTGTTCGTTTTCGCGCCGTACCTTCCCTACACCAGACAGGACAAGGCTTTCAGGAAAGGCGAGCCTGCTTCGTTGAAGTACATACTCGAGATGCTGGCTGCCAACGTCAGCGGTATTTTCACCGTGACATCGCACCACCAAAGGGAAAATGAGACGATAAAGGGCCCTGTGACCGTCCATAACATCAACGGCTTCGAGCCGCTCGTCGAATTCATCAAGGAAATGGGACTCGATGATCCTGTAATCGTCGGGCCCGACGCCAGAATGGATAACATCGCAAAATCCGCCGCAGAGGCCCTGGGGACGGAGAACTACGTGCTCAGCAAGGAGCGCAACCTGGCCACGGGCGAAGTGCGGACGCAAGGCGGCATGGAAGCCCAAGGCAGGAGCGTGGTCATAATCGACGATATCGTAGGAAGCGGCAGGTCGATGCTCAATGCCGCCACGATCGCAAAGCGGAGCGGCGCGAGCAGGATAATATGCGCATGCGTTCATCCGGTGTTTTCCTTACTTTCAAAGGACTCGTGGAAACTTCTGCTCAACGTCGCGGACGAGATTGTAGCGACAAACACCATCGAGTCAGAGTTTTCCCGCGTAAAAGTCGAAAAATACGCCGCCGGCAAAATAAGCGTTGCGCTCCAGAAAATACATTAAAAGCTTGCGTTGATAGTGTCTTCTTATGAAAGGAGTCATTCTGGCCGGAGGCACGGCGATGAGGCTTCGGCCGCTCACGCTCGTGACGAACAAGCACCTGTTGCCAATCTACAACAAGCCGATGATCTTTTATCCCATAGAAACCCTGAAAGATGCCGGGATAAAGGACATCCTGGTGATAACAGGGAAGGAGCACGCAGGCGCTGTGTTCTCGCTCCTCGGCTCAGGGAAAGAAATGGGAGTGAATTTCACGTTCAAGGTCCAGGACGAGCCTTCGGGAATCCCGTCGGCTATAGGCATTGCCGAGGATTTTGTGGGCGGCGACAAGTTCGTTGCGATAAACGGGGACAACATACTGACCCATCCTATCACCCGCTTCGTGAAGGAATTCGAGCAAGGAAGCGAAGACGCCAGAATACTTCTTTACAAAGGCACGCCCGAACAGGCCATGAAATCCGGCGTGGCTGTCCTGAACGGCGACCGGGTAGTCCAGCTTATCGAGAAGCCGAAAAGCCCGCCGAGCACCATGATCTCCATAGGCGTAAATATGTACAGCCCCGAGGCTTTCGGTGCAATAAAGCAGCTGAAGCCATCTCCCAGAGGCGAGACGGAGATAACGGAGCTCAACGGCTACTTCTTGAGAAAAGGCACGCTGAAGGCTTCTGTCATAGATGGCCATTGGCTCGATGCGGGGACGATTGAAGAGCTGATGGAAGCGAACATAAAGCTGAAAGAGCTGAAAAACAGCGGCAAATAGGCGTTTTATATTTCCCCCTGCAAATCTTAAACGTGGTCTGATGAACCTGAAGAAGTTTTATCTCGACTCGGCGATGCGCGACATAACCTCGCTGGGCACGATATATTATTTTATCCTCATAGCTGGGGCGCTCTTTTCCTTGGGCCATACCCAGCTGTCTTACAAGCTGGCCGTTGCGCAGATACTCATGTACGCCGTCACTATTCCGGCAAAGCTCCTCTTCTTCAGGAACAGGCCGGGCATAATGAAGCACAGCAACCTGATAGAGAAAATAGAGGCCTCATCCTTCCCCAGCGTGCATACGGTAAGGGCGTTCTTCGTGTCTTACATGCTTGCAGCAGCTTTCGGCAGCGCCGCTCTAACAGCCGCACTGTCCGTGCTGGCGCTGCTTGTGGCATACTCGCGCATTTACCTGAAAAGGCACTATTATCGCGACATTGCCGCCGGAGCGGCGATAGGCCTGATTATAGGATACGGCGTGATGGAATATGTCTAGTGTCCTCGTCACGGGCGGCGCGGGATTCATCGGATGCAATTTCGTGCGCTTCCTAGTTAAGGAAGGCCACGAAGCAACTGTCCTCGACAAGCTTACTTACGCAGGCAGCATGGAGAACCTGAAGGACGTCAAAGGCAGGATAAATTTCATAAAAGGCGACATAGCTGAAAAAAGGGACGCGGAAAAGGCAATTAAGGGATGCGAAATTGTCGTGAATTTCGCGGCGGAGACCCATGTCGACAGGTCGATACAGGATCCGGAGCCGTTCATAAGGTCCAATGTTTTCGGGATGCACGCCCTCCTCGACGCCGCGCGCAGGCATGACGTGAAGAAATTTATTCACATATCCACGGACGAGGTTTATGGATCCGCCGCGAAAGGATTTTTCATCGAGACGGATACACTGAGCCCCAGGAATCCTTACTCCGCGACAAAGGCCGCGGCCGAGCAGCTGGGCATTGCCTACGCAAATACCTACGGGATAAAGCTCATGATTACCAGGAGCTCGAACAATTACGGGCCCTACCAGAACGCGGAGAAATTCATCCCGAAAATGATAACGAACGCCCTGCAAAACAAACAGATGCCCATTTACGGCGCAGGAAAGAACATCAGGGACTGGATATTCGTCGAAGACAACTGCACCGGCATCCTAGCTGTCATCAAAAAGGGCAGGACAGGAGAGATTTACAACATAGGCGGCGGAAACGAGAAGAGGAACATCGATGCGGCAAGAACCATACTGAAAATACTCGGGAAGCCGGAATCATTGCTGACTTTTGTTGCGGACAGGCCCGGACATGATTTCAGGTACGCCCTCGACACGGCAAAGGCCAGAAAGCTCGGCTGGAAGCCCGCCCACACGTTCGAGGCAGGCATGAAAAAAACCATAGAGTGGTACAAAAACAACACATGGTTTTGGCAATGAGAAGCGAGATCCTGGTTGTCATAGCGACTTTCTTCACCACGATAGCGCAGCTTTCTTTCAAGCTCGGTTCTGCTGACAGCGGGCTGCTGATAGGTCCGCTGACACTTAATCCTGTAATAGCAATCGGTTTCGTTTCATATGCAATAGCCGCCCTGCTTTTCATTAATGCGCTGCGAGGCGGCGAGCTTTCATTACTCTACCCCTTGTGGTCGCTGAGTTTCGTCTGGATATTCCTCGCATCGTCACTGCTGCTGAAAGAATCGGTAACAGCCCTGAACTGGCTAGGAGTTCTGCTGATAATTTTGGGCGTGTCATTTGTAGGACGGGGCTCCGCATGACCGGCTTCACCGCTTCGTTACTTGCCGTGGCTTCGACAGTGGTTGCTGCAGCAGGCATGGTTCTTTTCAAGAGGGCATCCGGCCTTGCGCCACGAAAAATGCTGCTAAGCCCCAATTTCATCACAGGAGGCGCACTTTTTGTTCTCGGGACGATACTGTTCATTCTGGCATTGAAACTCGACGAGCTCTCAAATCTCTTTCCAATCACGTCCCTCACTTATATATGGGTCATGCTCATGTCTTGGAAATTTCTAAAGGAAAAGCCCAACAAATGGAAAATCGCCGCCGTAGCATGCATAGCGGCAGGAATCGTTCTGGCTGTGCAGTGATTTGACATGCAATCCTATTCAATATGGCTCATGCCAGAAGGCAGTCTTAACAAGAAGCTTTCGAAAATGATAAGCAAGCTGAGCAACAAATACAGCAGCCCGAAGTTCAGGCCTCACGTGACCCTCGCCGGCGGATTCGGCGGCGAGAAGAAAGAGCTTGCAGCCAAAGCGAAGATACTTTCGCGAAGCCTGAAGCCTTTCGAAGCGCGGCTTACAAGAGTCCGTTGCCTGGATGAATTTTTCCGCTCGCTTTTCGTGCTGGTGGAAAAGACACCGGAAATCATGACAGCGCACCGCGTTGCAAGAAATTTATTCGGAATGCCGAGGCATGATTATCTCCCTCATCTTAGCCTTATCTACGGGAAGTTCAGCGCGTCCCAGAAAAGAGAAATGATGAAGGAAACAGGAAAAAGGTTCGATGCATCATTCACGGCCAGGAAAATCTGTCTCGTACTTAACAAGGAGCAGGGCAGGAAATCGAAATGGACGGCCATAAGGGGGTTCAGGCTATGATGTCCGTGGTTGTCCCTTGCTACAACGAGGAAAGAAACATACCGATCCTCGCGCAGCGGTTCAAGACGGCTCTAAGGGGCATCGATGCGGAACTGATACTGGTAAATAACGGCTCAACAGACAACAGCCAGCGCGTGCTGGATAGCATTGCTAAAAAGTACGGCTTCGTGCGATGCGCTGTCGTGAAGAGAAACGTCGGATATGGCCACGGGATACAGGCAGGGCTCAAAGCCGCCAGGGGAAGCGTGCTTGCATTTACGCACGCCGACCTCCAGTGCGACCCTGCGGATGTTGTGAAGGCTTACAGGATATTCGAGGAAAGCACCGGCAGGATACTCGTAAAGGGGAATAGGAAAGGAAGGTCATCGTTGCTTACAACAGGCTTTCACATAGCCGCGGCGCTGCTGTTTCTCAGGCGTTTCGACGACATAAACGGCCAGCCGAAAGTGTTCCACAAAAACCTGCTGCAGACCTTCAGAAAACCGCCTCACGGCTTCCAGTTCGATTTTTACGTGCAATACAAGGCCCTGAAAAACGGGTACAAAGTTGTAAGCTTTCCCGTGCAATTCGGAGCAAGAAAACACGGCGAGTCCAAGTGGGCGACTTCTCTGGCATCAAGGATCAGAAATATAATGTCGTTCTTCCGGTATATGCTAAGACTGAGGATTCTCGGCGAATGACTACTCAAGATTGGCATGGTATTTCCACAGCTGCTCATCAGGAACAGCCTTTTTCTGCACCATCAATGCCACGGTATCTCCGAAGACGTGGAGCGACTGGTCAAACAAGGTTGTCATGGGCTGCATCGACTGCACGCCGTAATCCGGGTCGTTCTTTGTCGGGCACGGCAGATGAACCACCACGTCAGACAATGACTTGAGCGTTGAAGCGCGAGCCGAGGTTATCAAGGCAAGCCTTGCTCCGAGCCTTTTCGCTTTCCTGGCTATTTCCACGGGGACGATGCTTTCCCCCGAACCGCTTGCGGCTATCAGGATGTCCCTGTCTGTAATAGCCTTTTCGGTAATCGAACCCACAACCTCGCATTTGATTCCGAGATGCGCAAGCCTTTTTGCCATGCACTGCAGCGAAAGGAATACACGGCCGACGGCTATGAAAAAAACCTTCTCGGCTGCAAGAATTTCTTCAACAAGCCGCTGGACTTCGCCTGCATCGACGCGGGACAGCACCTCTGATATTTCGCCAACGACCGCGCTGCTTAGACTGCCATACTCAGTGCTGCCATCTTCAACAGTTTCGTCCGTCGGAAGCTCTTCTAGCATAGCTGACCACTAAGGATTTATCATCACTTTCAGACCTTCGGCGTTCTGGACTGCCTCGAAAGCTTTTTTTATTTCATCAAGCCGGAATTTATGGGTTATCAGCTTCTTTGTGTTTATTTTTCCGCTTGCCAGGTACTCCAGGGCTTTCTTGTGATGTTCCCTGGTTTGCGAGAACGAGCCGCCTACGGAGAATTGGCGGTAATGCATGAAGTTATTCGGAAATCTGACCGTGTCGGGAAGCTCCTTCGCTACGCCGCCGAAAAGGTTTACGAAGCCGCCCTTCGCCGCGGCAAGGATTGCTTTTTCATGAACGGCAATGTCGCTGCACGCGGACATGACGACGTCATATCCGGCACCGTTTGCGAGTTCCAACGCTTCCTGCAGGAATTCGTTGTTGCTGGAATGGATATAATGGTCTGCGCCGAAGGCTTTTGACATTTCCAGCCTTTTCATGTTCTTGTCAACAACAGTTATTTTCGCCGCGCCCATGATTTCTGCAAGGCTTATCGTCATGCAGCCAATGGGGCCAGCACCGATGATAAGGATGCTCTTGCCTTCCTGCATATGCGCGAATTCAAGCCCGTTGACAATGCACCCCAGCGGCTCGGCCAGGGCGCCTTCGTCGTAGCTGATGTTGCCAGGCATTTTATTTATCGGCCCTCTTTCCACGAAGTCCTCGATAAGAAGCATGTATTCGCTTAAGCCGCCGGGCGATGTTGACCCTACCGACAGCACGTTTTCGCACACGTTTTCCATGCCTTTCCTGCAAGCGTAGCAGCTTTTGCACGGGATTTCATTGCCTAGGGCAAGGCGGTCGCCTTCAGCAAAGCCACCAACGCCGTTTCCAATCTCCACGACCTCGCCGGCTATCTCGTGGCCAAGCACAGCAGGAAATTTCTTCACGCGGTCGCCGTAATTGTAGAATTTCAGGTCCGAACCGCATATGCCGCACGCACGGACCCTCAGAAGAACCGTCCCCCGCCTCGTTGTCGGCGTTTCTGTTTCCCGCACGTTTATGTTTTTCACCGATTCAAGAAGAGCAGCTTTCATGCAGAAACCTAAACAAGGAAGGTTTTAAAAGACAAGGAAGGTTTTAAAAGATATAATTTTCCACATATTCTGATACCATGAAAATAATCATCCCGATGGCAGGAAGCAGCGGCTCGTTTATTGACGAAGGCCTTGGACTGAAGCCGCTCGCGATGATAGACGGGAAAACGATGATTGAGCGCGTGTGCGGAATGTTCCCGAAAGGCAGCAGCTTCATCTTTCTTTGCAGGAAAGAGGATCTAGAACAGGGCCTCGAAATCGAGCTGAAGAAAATAAGCCCTTCGGCGAAAATAGTTGCTGTAGCGAAGCCGACCAGGGGAGTTGCCGAGACCGTGATGCTTGCCGACGGCCACGCCGGCGAGGACGAGGAAATAATCATTCATCACGCGGATTCGTTCGCAGTCTGGGACTTTGGAGAATTCCTTGCCAAAGCGAGGGAGGCTGACGGCGCACTCTCCGTTTTTTCCGGGTTCAGTCCGGCCGCTTACACACACTCGCTGTACGGCCTGGCGAAAACAGAAAGCGGCTTTGTGAAGGAAATTGTCGAAAAGCAGCCGTTTGCTGTTTCAGCTGACAGCGGCTATACGGCTGCAGGCTCGTACTATTTCCGTTCATGGCGCATTTTCAGGAAATACGCGGAGCGGATGATGGGGAAAAATATCAATGCAGGCGGGATTTTTTACGACAGCCTGGTTTTCAACGAGATGATTTCCGACGGTCTTCGGGTCATTCCGTATATAGTCGAAGACTTCGTCAGCTGGGGGGAGCCTGTTAATGTTAAGGAGTATTTGTTCTGGTCCGGGTATTTTGCTTCTCTTGTCGGCTACGAGGACACGAGAAAAACGCATGACATGACAGATTTGATACCAGCCGCAGGCAAGGGCAAGCGCTTTGCTGACGCGGGCTACAAGACGCCAAAGCCGCTCATAAATGTGCTTGGAAAGGAGATGATATTGCAGTCGGCGCTGTCATTGCCGAAGGCCAGGAAATATGTTTTTGTGATACTGAAAGAGCAGTCTGACAGCTACGGCTTGGACAAGCTGCTGAAGCAGGGCATACATGGTTGCGAGGTTGTCGTTATTGACAGGATGACGGACGGGATGGCTCGCACATGCCTGATGGCTGAAAAGCTTTTAGACAAGAGCAAGCCGGTCCTGATTTCCTCGTGCGACTACAGCTTCGTTTATAATGACGAGAAATTCGAGAAGCTTGTCGAGAAAGAAAAGCCCGACGCGATAATATGGACTTTCAGGGAATATCCCGACGCAAGGCTCGCGCCGAAAGCCTACGGATACCTGGTTGTCGAGAACGGCGCGGTGAAAAAGATTTCGGAGAAGGTCCCGATAAGCGAGCAGCCCCACAGAGACCATATCGTCCAGGGAGTTTTCTGGTTCAGGACGGCGGATCTTTTCCTATGGGCAGCGAAAAGGATGATCGAAAAGGGGAGGGCAATCAACGGCGAATACTACGTTGCAACAGCGATAAACGAAATGCTGGAGGAAGGCATGAAGGTGCTTCCCTTTGAAGTTGATAAATACATATGCTGGGGCACGCCTTTGGACATGAAAACTTTCGAGTACTGGCAGGAATATTTTTCCAGGGACGCAGAGCATTCTTACTGGAAATGATTTATGAGCCACGAAATAATCAAGCCGGAAAAGGGTATTGTGGTTGTATTCGGCGGATGGTCGGGTATATTTACATATGATACGGAAAGATTCGCAAGGACATTTGGGAGGCTTCTTGAAAGGGATTACGGCCTGCCACACGATTACTGCGAAAAATTTTACATTTCTGCATGGGGACGTACAGTTGAGGACCAGTTTTCAAGAATTATGACAGATGATGGAAGACCGCCGGCACAGAGCGAAATAGAAGCCTTTGCGAAAGCATGGAAAGAAAGAGCCTACAACAAACCCAGGCCGACAAAGTATGATCTGCGTGCTGGCGCGATGGAATGCCTTGATTCCCTGGGCCGAACGGGCTGTAAGAGAGCGGTTTCATCGAATATGGACCCGTATGAGATGTTCATGGAAATCAGTAACCATGGGATTCTTGATAAGATTGATTTATGGGCGGGAGGACCTCCGATTCTGCCCGATAAAAGCGTCCATTGGAGGTATTTCAAGGACCAGCTAGGCGGCATAGAAGGCCGCGCGGTTGTAGTAGCTGACAGCAAGCGGACAGCCGAGAACGCAGCAGAATGGAAATGCAAGGTTGTAAGAATAAATTTGCCGCATACAAGAGGACAGTTTTATTCGGACGCCGAAATCGGCGATCTTGCTGAACTTCCGAAAACGCTGCCAAAATTGTTTCCATAATTGCGCGGAGCCCGGAAATTTCTTGTCTGAATCCAAACATTAAAACCTTTACGGCGAACTATTTCTGATGCCAGAGACGATGCAGGCTGCTGTTCTGGAAGGCCTGGGAAACTGGAACTACAGGAAAGTCCAG
>JACQIH010000028.1 GCA_016198625.1 Candidatus Aenigmatarchaeota archaeon | reverse complement strand
TTTCAGAGAATAGGTGAAATAACATGGGCAAAAACCTGATCCAGCAGAGGCGCGGCAAGGGAACGCCGCGATACCGCTCGCCTGGCCACCGCTTTATCGGCAAAGTGAGTTATCAATTTTTACCGAAAGAAGTGAAAGAAGGCATTGTGCTTGACATTGTCGATGCACCGGGAAGGACAACGCCCGTTGCTGTCGTAGACTTCGGCGGACAGAAATTTTTACAAATTGCTCATGAAGGCATGTTTGTCGGGCAGCCTGTTGATTTCAGTGAAGCAAAGGAAGGCAACATATTGCCGCTGAAAGAAATACCAGAAGGAAGCAAAATATACAATATAGAACTTGTGCCGGGTGACGGAGGCCGCCTCTGCAGGTCGTCGGGCACCTTCGCCGTCCTCACTTCCAGAGAGGGCAAGAAGGCTGTCGTGCTGCTGCCGTCGAAAGAAAAGAAAACGCTGTCCGCGCAATGCAGGGCAACCGTCGGCACGGCTGCTTCCGCGGGCAGGCTGGAGAAGCCGTTCATGAAAGCGGGATCGAAGTTTTACGCGATGAGGGCGCTGAACAAGCTGTGGCCGAGAAGCAGGGGCGTGGCGATGAACGCGGTGGACCACCCCTTCGGCGGCCAGACAAGGCCCGGGAAAGTGAAGAGCGTGTCAAGGCACATGCCGCCGGGCAAGAAGGTAGGCAGCATCTCGCCGCGCCGCATGGGCAAGAAGAAGAGGAAGGCCTGATAAAATGCCAAGATTTGCATATCCGGTATCACTCACTGTAGATGACTTTTTCGCGATTGCGGGAAGCGGAGCGACAGAATTTACAGTAGGAATTGAGGTAGAAGGAGGAAGAACAATCTGCGGAACGCTCCGCAGGTACGGCACAAATATTTATGTCTCTGGGCGTGTCGGAGTAAAAACCGGATATGAATGGCGTGACTTGGGACCGGAGGATATACATTATGTTTTGGAAGCTGTTTCCCAAATTAAGAATAGAGAGATTTCAGGTGCATAATCATGGCAAAGAAATTCACATACCGCGGGCTTGAGTTCGAACAGCTGGAAGGCATGTCGCTGGACGAGTTCGCGAAGCTGCTTCCCGCCCGCCAGAGGCGCTCCCTCAAGCGCGGCCTGACCAAGGAGCAGAAAATACTGCTGGAAAAGATACGGCGCTTCCGCGGCAAGGACAAGCTGATACGGACGCATGCAAGGGAGATGACTATACTGCCGGAAATGGTCGGGTCGAAACTGGGCGTCCACAGGGGCAACGAGTTCGCCGTTGTGAATATTACGGAGCAGATGATAGGCCACCGCCTGGGCGAATTCGCGCTGACGCGCAAGCGCGTGCAGCACAGCGCTCCCGGCCTCGGCGCAACGCGCTCGAGCAAGTTCGTGCCGCTGAAGTAAACTTTTCGAAAACAAACTTTCAGAAAGTTTGATCAAAGAAAACGATCGTTGGTGAAATGAAAATCGTCGATGGATTCGGGTGAAAAGATGCCATACACATTCGTTCCGGAGCACAGGCACGCGCGGGCGTACGGCCGCAACGTGCGGATATCCCCGAAGTCCGCGGCTATTATCTGCGCCGTGATAAGGAACAAGCCGCTCACGCGAGCGAAGAGGCTGCTCGTCGATTTAGGAAGCAGGAAGAGAAGCTTGGACGGGAAGTATTATTCCAAAACCGTTGGCGAAATCCTGCAGCTCGTGGAGTCGTGCGAGAAGAACGCGGAGGGCCTCGGCCTCGCGCCGGAGCGACTGTTCGTTCATGCCTCGGCGCACAAGGGGATGCTCATGCGCAGGCGCCGGAGAAAATCGGGCTTCGGCTCGCAGCTCAAGGCGGCGAACATCGAGGTCATGCTTGTCGAGCGCGGAAAGGTAGACGAGGCGAAGGCCAAGGAAAGGCTGAAAGAAGCGGTCACTGAAGCCGTGAAGAAGCAGGTCCGCGAGATGAAGGAGAAAGAGAAGCATATTGTGGAGGAAGCCGTCAAGACGGAAAAGCCTACGGAGCACGGGAAGGAAGTTGAAATGAAAGTAAAGAAAGATTTTGCGGAGATGGAAAAGAAAGGCCTCGAGCAGCAGCTTGAGGAGATGAAGGAAAAGGAGAAAAGAATCGAGGCGCGAGCGGAACTTGCAAAGAAGAACGAGGGAGAAAAGAAATGAAAGAAAGATTGTTCGTTCAGAAAGCGAAAGAGCACGTGGGGCTCGAGGAATTCGTCAGGGCCCAGTTCAGGCAGGCGAAGTGCGGCAAGATCGAGGTGCAGCACACGCCGATAGTCACGAGAATAATAGTTTACACGACGACGCCGGGCCTCGTAATCGGGGCGGGCGGCGAGCGCATACGAGAAGCGACCGAGATGCTGAAGGAAAAATTCAAGATAGAGAATCCCCAGATAGACGTGCAGAAGATAAGCAACCCCGACCTTGACCCGGACATCGTCGCGCAGAACATAGCGGGCGCGGTGGAGACAGGAGTGAATTACAAGCGCCTGGGGAATTTCTACGTCGAGAAGATAATGGAGGCCGGCGCAATAGGATGCGAGATAGTGTTCTCGGGGAAGATGTCGGGCCAGCGCTCGAGGAAGGAGCGCTTTCTCGCGGGATACCTGAAGAAAACGGGCGACCCTGCCCAGAAAAGCGTCGCGCACGGATTCGCCGTCGCGAACCCGAGGCTGGGCAACATCGGGATTACGGTGAAGATAATGCTGAAGCGCATCGACATAATGCAAACGGCGAAGAACATCATAGAGAGCAGGGAAGCCGCTGCGTCCGAGGCTGCCGCGGCGAAGAAGGCGGAAGGGCCTGCGAAGGAAGAAGCATCGACTGATACCTCCGGAACGGAGGTATCGGAACCGGCTAAATAAAATTGATATGATGGATTCCGATATCTGCAGAAACCAAAGGTTTCTGAGGTACCAAATCACGGAGTGATTTTGAGTATGGCAATACTGAAAATGAAGAAGATACGCGAGATGAACGGGAAAGAGATGGGCGACAAGCTGCGCGAGCTCCGCCTGGAGCTTTCCAAGGAGCGGGCGGCGAGCGAGATAGGCACTGTCAAGAACCCGGGAAGAATACGCGAGCTGAGAAAAACCATAGCGCGCATAGAAACGGCGCTGGGCGGGGCGGAGAAGAAATGATTTGCCCGAAATGCGGACTGCCGAAGGAGCTGTGCATATGCGAGACTATAGCCAAAGAGACCCAGAAGATAACCATCTCGATAGTGCAGAAAAGCTTCGGCAAGAACATGACCGTCATCAAGGGGATAGACTCCTCGAAAATAAACATACGGCAGCTATTGAAGACGCTGAAGTCGAAGCTCGCGTGCGGCGGGACGTACAAGAACGACGAGATCGAGCTGCAGGGCGACCACCGCAAGCGCGCGAAGGAAATACTCGTGAAGGAGGGGTTCCCGGGAGACATCATCGAAGTGCGATGATATGGGATACGACTTGCGAAGCGAGGGGTATTATGAGGACTGCGAAAAACATACTGAGGCACGAGCTGATAGGGCTTGAGTGCGAAGTTGTCAAGGCAGGAAACCCGCAAAACGTCGGCATAAAGGGCAGGATTGTCGATGAAACTCTGAAAACTCTGGTGATAAAGGACGCCGGCGGAAGCAGGCGCGTCGCGAAACCAAAAAGCGTTTTCCGGGTCGTGCTCGGCGCGGAAAAGGCCGACATCGACGGCGACTACATCGTCGCGCGTCCCGAGGACAGGATAAAGAAAAAATTCAAGAAGTGGTAACGAAACTTCCTCGAAGAACGTAGTTCTTCGGGATCTCAGAGAAACTTTGTTTCTCTGCAGATTTCAGAAAAGTTTCATCAAAACGGAAATAAGTGATGATATGGCGAAACGAAAAATAAAAATAAAGGACATAGGCCTGGAAGCGAAGCCGCCTGAAGCCGGATGCACCAGCGAGAGCTGCCCCTGGCACGGCCGCCTGAAGGTCCGCGGCCGCGTTTTCACGGGCAGGGTCATCGCAGCGAAGGCCCTGAAGACGGCCATCGTGGAGTGGAACTATTACGTCAATATCCGGAAGTACGAGCGCTACGAGAGAAGGAAGACGCGCGTGGCGGCTCACAATCCCGAATGCATCTCGGCGAAAGCAGGTGACACGGTGGTCATTGCAGAGTGCAGGCCCGTCTCGAAATCCAAGCGCTTCGTCGTCGTCGAGAAAAGAGGTGCCGCCGTATGAAGGGCATAAGCTCGGGCGTTGTCAGGTCGATACAGCTGAAAACCAGAATCAACTGCATCGACAACACGGGCTCGAAGGAGCTCGAGCTTGTGGCCGTGAAAGGCTACAAGGGGAAGCTGCGCCGGCTTCCTGCAGCGGGCATAGGCGACGTCGTGGTATGCAGCGTGAAGAGAGGCAAGGAGAAGACGGTCGGCACGCTTGTATATGCGGTAATCGTCCGCCAGAAAAAGGAGTACAGGCGCCACGACGGCACGCGGGTGAAATTCACCGACAACGCCGCCGTGGTCGTAAATCCGAAAACGTTCGACCCGCAGGGAACCGAGGTGCGCACCGTCGTCGCCAGGGAAGCCGTCGAGCGCTTTTCCACAATAGGGAAGATATCGAGCATAGTGTTGTGAGAAACTTTTCAAAAAGCAACTTTTCCAAAAGTTGCATCAAAACAGGAACGATGTATGATGAGCATGAACATGACCGAATTCCAGGAGATGTCCGTGAATCTCGTGCAGAAAATCGACGCGAAAAGGGACGTCGAGCACGGCGTTGATACGACCATGATTCACATAGTCGAGGAATTCGGCGAAATCGCCAGGGAAATTTACACCGAGAGGGCGCATCGCGGGAAAATGAACAAAGCAAACCTCGAGGGGGAGTTCGCCGACGTATTCATGCTGCTGGCGCATCTTGCCGGTCTGCACGGCGTGGATATCGAATCCGCCGTGCAAAGCAAGGTCGCGGAGCTCAGGGACAGGTTCGGTGTTGACCTATGAGAAAGAAATTTTCGAAGGCGTGGCTCAGCAGCTCGCAGCCGCGCAAGCAGAGGAAGTACAGGTACAACGCCCCCCTGCACCTGCGGCATAAGCTGCTGGCGGCGCACCTGAGCAGGGAGCTGCGCAAGGAGTACGGAAGGAGAGCCCTGCCGGTGAGGAAGGACGACGAGGTTGCTGTCATAACAGGAGCTCGCAGCGGAGCCAAGGGCAAAGTCACGCGCGTTGACATGGGCAGCTCGAAGATATACGTCGATAACGTCAAGCGCAAGAAAGTCTCGGGCCAGGAAGTTCAGCTGCCGATCGACCCGAGCAACGTTGTGATTACCAAGCTGGCCCTGGAGGACAAGGAAAGGAAGAATATACTGGAAAGGAAGAAAGGAAAAACAGAAGTCAAAGCAGAATCCAAACCACCAAAGAAAGAGAAAGCAGAGCAGAAACCTGAAGAAAGAAAATGAGCATTCCATTTTGACGAAAGGTGACAAATCATGAGCAAGCTGAAAAGACTGGCGGCGCCGGCGTACTGGCCGATAGAAGCCAAGACGAAGAAATACGTGATAAAGCCGAAGCCCGGGCCGCACACGCTCGAAACCTCGATGCCGCTCGGCGTGGTCATACGCGACGTGATGAAACATGCCGAGACGCTTCGCGAAGTGAAGACGATCCTGAACAAGGGGCTGGTGAAAATCGACGGCAGAACAAGGAAGGACCACGGGTTCCCCGTCGGGTTCATGGACGTGATAGAGCTCGGGGACGACGCCTACCGCGTCCTTGCCGGCAAGAACGGCCTGTACATGAAGCCCGTGCAGAAGGGCGAGCTCTTCAAGCTCGCGAGGGTGGAAGACAAGAGGCATCTGGGCAAGGGAAAAATCCAGCTGAGCCTGCACGACGGCACGAACATAATTGCGGCCAAGGACGAATACAAGACGGGCGACGTGCTTGTCATGGAAACCGGCAAGCAAGTGAAGGAAGTGCTGAGGTTCGAGAAAGGCGCGGCGGCCCTAATCATGAGCGGCAGGAACATGGGCGCGCTTGTCAGGATAAAGAAGATAATCATAACGAAAAGCTCCCACCCGAACATCGTCGTGGTAACGCTGAACGGGCAGGACGTTCCTGTTCCGAAGGGCTACGTGTTTGTGGTGGGGAAGGAAGCGCCCGCAATATCTTTGGACGGCGGTCAGGATGAACAAGAGCAATAAAATGCGCGAAATACGCGTGGAGAAAGTGACGCTGAACATAGGCTGCGGCACGAAGCTGAACCCGGAGACAGCCAAAGTGATACTCGAGAGAATATCCGGCGCGAAGGCCGTGATAACAAAGACACACAAGAGGAGCACTTTCGGGGTCGCGAAGAACAGGCCCATCGGCTCGAAAACGACGATACGCAAGGGCAGCGAGCAGCTGCTGCAGCGGCTTCTGGAAGCCAAGGAAAGGAACCTGCCGCGGGCAAGCTTCGACGCCACGGGCAACGTCTCGTTCGGCGTCAGGGAGTACATAGAAATACCTAACATGGACTACGACCCGAAGCTGGGCGTCATGGGCCTTGACGTTTCCATCACCCTCGAGAGGCCTGGCTACCGCGTGAAGAAGCGGAAAACAGGGTCGAGGATAGGCAAGAACCACGTGATAACCAGGGAAGAGGCCATGCAGTTCATGCAGGAAAAATTCGGAGTGAAAGTGGAGTAGAGATAGATGAGAAGAAAAGCTGTGAAGAGAAAATTCGGCAAAGGCGCGCGGAAATGCGTGAGGTGCGGCTCCATGCGCGGGATCATAAGGAAATACGGGCTCATGTACTGCAGGCGCTGCTTCCGCGAGGTCGCGCCAGAGCTCGGGTTCAGGAAGTACAGGTGACGAAAAATGAGACACGACATACTGACCGACGTCATGTATTCGCTTAACAACGCGGAGAAGAACGGGAAGAAGACCTGCGTGGTCCCCGCCTCGAAGACCGTGAAGAACGTCCTCGCCGTCATGCAGGGCGCCGGATACATAGGCGCCTTTGATTTCATCGACGACGGCAAGTCCGGATTTTTTGAAGTGAAGCTTGTCGGCAAGATAAACGAGTCGCGCGGCATCAGGCCGCGCTTCGCAGTGAAGAAGGACGAATACGAGAAATGGGAGAAGAGGTTCCTGCCAGCGAGGGGATTCGGCATGCTGATAATATCGACGTCGAAGGGCCTCATGGACCAGAAGCAGGCCGGGGAAAAGAGGCTCGGCGGGCGCCTGATGGGGTACGTTTACTGATTAAAAAGGGAAAGAGATTCGGAAGACTGAAAGGGGAACAAGATTCAAGAGGGAACGAGAAGAAAACCAGTCCAGGACATTCCAAGTTGATGAAATATGCTCGAGAAGAAAATTGCGGTGCCCGAAGGCGTGGAAGCCATCACGGACGGGAAGAGGATAACGGTGAAGGGGAAGAAGGGCGTCATCGAGAAAGACTTCGGCGACCCGAAGTTCCTCAAAACCGTTTCAATAGAGAAGTCCGGGCAGGAGATGACTGTCCGGTCCTCCAAGGACACGAGGAAGCACCGCGCCATGGTCGGGACGATAGAGGCGCACCTGAAGAACATGTTCCTCGGGGCGTCGGGCGGATACAAATACACCATGAGGATTTTCTACACGCATTTCCCGATAAACATAACGGCGAAGGACGGGGAGCTCCAGATAAGGAATTTCCTCGGCGAGAAGGGCGCGCGCACGGCGAAAATCGTCGGGAAAACCGACGTGAAAGTCGAGAAGGACGAGCTCGTGCTTACGGGTCCGTGGAAGGAAGACCTCGGCCAGACCGCGGCGAACATAGAGCGCGCGTGCAAGATATTGAAGCGCGACCGCAGGATTTTCCAGGACGGCATATACCTAACATCGCGCGAAGCAGGTGATGGCAAATGAGCAAGGATTTCAAGCCACAGGATTATTTCCGCTACAAGAAAACGGGCAGCCGGTGGCAGAAGCCGAGGGGCAAGCAAAGCAAGCTCAGGAAAAGCAAGAAAGGCGCGGGCAGGATGCCCGGCGCGGGCTACAGGACGCCGAAGAAGTTCCGGGGGCTTGAAAGGGGCGTAATCAAGGCCGTCGTCGTGGAGTCTGACCGCGACCTCGCCGGTGTCGGCGAAAACGAGGCCATCATAATTTCCGCGGCCCTCGGGAAGAGGAAAATATATTTAATAGCCAGTGCCGCGCGCCAGCGGGGCATAAAGATACTGAACATGAAGAGCGCCGAGGCCGCGGCGGAAAGGCAGGAAGAAATAAATAAAAGGAAGGAGGGGAAGGCGAAGAAGCACGCTAAACCGGAAGAGCCAAAAAAGGAGAAGGAAAAGGCGGAAGAACCCCCGGAGCGGAAATCTGAGAAAGCAGGAAAAGAGGAACACAAGGAAGGAAAATCCGAGTAAGAAAAGAAGCTTTCAGCATGATGGATGATGACAAACATGTTCGTGATTTTCGGCGAGGGGAAATGCCCGCTTTGCGGCGACGGCGGCAGCAGGCTGGGGCGGCAGACATACCACTGCAGGAGATGCGACATAGCCTTCAACGATTTCGCGATATCGAGCCTGAGGGAGCCCCAGGAGAGCGAAGTGAAGTTCTGGACGTAACAGACTTTTTCCAAAAAACTGGTGAATGATGTGTCACTTGAAACGCAGAGAAAGATCGCAGCGCGCGTGATGAAATGCGGAGCGTCGCGCGTATGGCTGGACCCGGAAAGGATCAGCGACATAGAGGAAGCTATCACGGCCGCGGACATACGCAGGCTCGTGAAGGACGGGGCCGTGAGGAAGGAGCAGAAGAAGGGAGTAAGCAGGTCGAGGAAAAGCAAGATCGCGCGGCAGAAAAGCAGGGGAAGGAGGAAGGGCCACGGGTCAAAGAAAGGCTCGCTGTCGGGCGGCAAGAAGGAATGGGTAAAGCGGATACGCGTGCTTAGGAAGATGCTCAGGGAGTTCCGCAGCCAGCGCAGGATCGAGAACAGGACGTACCGCGAGCTTTACATGAAAAGCAAGAGCGGCTTCTTCCGCAGCAGGGGCCACCTCATGACGTACATGGAAAGGAACAACCTGCTGAAGAAGGCCGAAGAGAAGTGAAGACCATGATGAGGATGCAATACAAGAGAAGGGCGCAGCTGAAGACGAATTACCGCAGGAGGCTTAGGCTGCTCCTCGGAAGAAAGGACAGGATAGTCGTGCGGAAGTCGATAAGCGGCTTCTCCATACAGCTGGTCAGGTACAGCGAGAGCGGCGACCAGACGTTCGTCGAGGTCTCGACGAAGCACCTCAGGGAGCACGGATGGAAGGGCCACGGAGGCAGCATACCGTCCGCTTACCTCACGGGCTTCCTTTTCGGGAAGACCGCCGCCAAGAAAGGGTTCGGAAGCGGCGTGATTGATTTCGGCCAGGAGTCCGTATCGCAGTCGCTCCTCGCGGCCGCGCTGGGCGCGAGGGACGCGGGGATTGACGTTCCCGTCGGCGCCGAGGTCCCCGAAGAACGCATTAAAGGCTTGCATATAGCTGAATACGCCAGGAAGATGAAAGGCAGCGAGCCGGAAAATTACAAGAAGAGATTTTCGGCTTACCTAAAGAACGGCCTTGCCCCGGAAAATATCCCGGAGCATTTCGAGGAAGTCAAGAAGACCCTGGAGGGGTTATAATGGCTAGAAAATTCGCAGCGCTGAGTTATGTCAAGAACAACGTAAGGATATTCGTGAGGAAGAGGGAGCAGAAGAAGAAAGAGCTCAAGAGCTCGATAAAGTCGCGTATCAGGATTCTGCTCAGGAGCAGCTGAAGTAATAAGGGAAGATAGTAGAGAAAGAAAAGAGAAACCGAAGTTCCGCAGGAACTTCAATCGCATGAGGTGTCTTTTCTATGGCGATGGAAAACTGGAGACCGAAAACCGAGCTTGGAAGGCGCGTGATGGAAGGAACGATAGCCTCCATGGAGCAGGTCTTCGAATCGGGAAAGAAAATCAAGGAACCGGAGATAGTCGACAGGCTGCTGCCGAACCTGCAGAGCGAGATAATTCTCATAGGCGGCTCTCCCGGCAAGGGAGGCGGAATAAGAAGGACTCCGACGCGCAGGACAGCGAGGATGCACCGCTCGGGGCGCCGGTTCAGGATAAGCGCCATGGTTATAGTAGGCAACGGCGACGGCTACATCGGCATCGGCAAGTCGCAGGCTCTGGAGCACCGCGACGCGATAGACAAGGCGACGGAGGAAGCGAAGCTGAACATCATCCCCATCAAGAGAGGGTGCGGCTCATGGGAATGCGCGTGCGGCGGAACGCACAGCATACCGTCCGAGACCGCGGGGAAGTCCGGCTCCGTGACCGTCGTGCTGAAGCCCGCGCCGCGCGGCCTCGGGATCGCAGCCGCGGACGAAGGGAAGAAGATACTGCGCCTCGCGGGCGTGCGCGACGTATGGACGAAATCCTACGGCAACACGAGGGCGCGCATCAACTACGTCACCGCGATCTACAGCGCGTTCAAGAACCTCAACAACATGAGGCTCGGCGGGAAGGGAGCTGAACAACTCACGAAGGAAGAGAAGCAGGCCACGGAAGCGGCGGAGCAGGCAGAGGCAGAGGCAGAGGCGACGGCGAACAGCGCATAAGATAAATATGGTCTAGACATAATTTTGAAATCTGAACATTCCACCTATCTTTAGATGGTGGTTGTTTAGGTGGAATGTTAGATGTAAAAAACATTGCTGATAATATCAATGGCATCTTTCAGATGCCATTACCTTTAGGCAATGGTTTTTCACACAATCGCGAATCTATTTAACCGCTTCTTCCGAAGTTTAGTCCAATGTCTGTCATTGCTGACCTGATTCTCTGGTCCCAGCAGACTTTCCTGCCCTACGGAGAATTAGGCTTGTTTGCCGTGGCGTTCATGGAGTCGTCTTTCTTTCCTATTCCTCCCGACCTGCTCCTCATACCTTTGGTGCTCATCAACCCGCAGCTTGGCTTGTGGTACGCCCTCGTATGCACGGTCGGTTCCGTTCTGGGCGCGCTGCTCGGTTACTATATAGGCCTCAGGGGCGGGCGGCCTGTTCTGATAAAAATAGCCGGGACGAAGAAGACCGACAAGGTCGAGAGATACTTCAAGAAATACGGCGACTGGGCAATAGCAATCGCGGCATTCACGCCCATACCGTACAAGATTTTCACGATAGCCGCGGGCGTGTTCAGGCACAACGTGAAGAGCCTGCTCTGGATTTCCGTCATAGGCAGGGGCGCGCGGTTCTTCCTGGTCGCGGGCCTGCTCATGCTCCTGGGACCTGAAATACTCAATTTCATAGAAAGCTATTTTGAATTATTCACTTTCCTTGTCGTGGTAGGCGTTATCGTGCTGTACCACGCGCTGAAGAAAGCGGGAGAATACTTCGACAGGAAAGTGAGCAGCTAGGCCTTCATGTAGCGCTCTTTCAGGATGCGCTCAAGGGTGATCTGTATATCGTCCTCGGGCTCCTCTATGCCGAAATTTATTTTCAGGATCCTCAGGTCGTGCTCTTTCCTTTTCCTGCTTTCCATGAGAACGAGCATCTTGTCGCGCACTTTCTGCAGGTCCATGTCTATGTCTTTTATTTCCTTTTCCAGCTTTTCCATTTCATGGCGCATTTCCTGCTCAAGGGTTGCCATCGATATCACGACGTATTAAGGCACGTCGTGCAGAAGCAGTCATCCACTACCTGTGAAATTAATGCAGCCGAGAATGCTTAAAGTTTTGTTTCGTCGAGATTCTTCACCATGTAATGGTGCTGCGGCGAGTACCCGAGCTTTTTGTAATAGCCGCGGACGCCTACGCCCGACGTGACATGGACCGATTTCTTGCCGCTTTCCTCCGCGATTTCCTCCGCTTTCTGCATCAGGGCCTTGCCGAAACCGCGGTGCTGGAAGTCCGCTGGCGAAGCGCCGTCGTCGAGCGGGACCATCTGCCCGTAAACGTGAAGCTCCCTTATCTTCGCTGCGTCGCTCTGGTCGATGCGCAGCCTCAGGAACGCAACGAGCAGGTCGTTCTTCACGTCCTCGAACGAGAGGAAGTGCTCGATGCCGCTTGATGCCTCGTATTTCTTGGCAAGCATCTCTGCGTTCCCTGCTTTCTTTCTGCTCAGCCCGACTTCCCTGCATCTTATGCATCGGCATTGCAGTCCTTTCCTTGTCATTTCTTCTCTCAGCAGCTGCCGCAGGTTTGTTTTCCTCGCGCCCGCCACGGCTTCGTGCTCGGAAATGTCGCGCATAATCCGCTTGATTCTGACGTAGGGCGGGACGATGACCTTGATTCTCGCCAGCAATTCAGTGCCTTCCTCGTATGTCAGCGGCTCGTACTTGCCGCTGCTCCACATCTCATGAAGTTCCGTGCCGGGTACGACAAGGGTCGGATATATCTTGAGCTCGTCGGGCCTGTAGGCCGGGTCGTCAAAAAGTTCAGCGAAGCTTTCTATTTCCTGGTCCATGTCTTTCTTCACAAGCCCCGTGAGCCCGGGCATCCAGTGCGCGCACACCTTCAGTCCCGCTTCGCGCAGCTTTGCAAAGGCTTCTTTGTTCGCCTCGGCTCCATGGCCCCGCTTCATCCTTTCCAGCAGCAGCTCCGACGTGCTCTGCACGCCGACTTCCGCGCGCGTGCAGCCGTAGGACAGCATTTCCTTTATCTGCGAATCAGAGCAGTAGTCGGCCCTTGTTTCTATCGTAAGCCCGACAACCCGGCGCTGCGCGCCTTCGTTTATCATGTGGGATTCTTCGATGCTGTCCGCCTCCCGCTGATTGAAAGCGTTGAAACATTGCAGGATGAAGTCATCCCTTTTCTGCTTCGACCACGCCATGAATGTGCCGCCCATGATTATTAGCTCGCACTTGTCGGTTTTGTGACCAAGCAGATGGAATTGCTTGAGCCTGCTCCGTACCTGCATACAGGGGTCGAAGCGGTTGCGCATAGCGCGCATTGTTGTCGGCTCCGTTCCCGTGTAGCTTTTCGGCACCGACACTATCGTGTCGCTAATTGCGTGTTTTCCCTGGGGGCAGAAAACGCAGTGGAACGGGCAGGAAAAATTCACGTCCCCGGCAACGTCGCCCAGCCACATGACGGCGATGTTCGCGACGCCGCTCAGGGTCCTGACGGGCTTGGTCTTCAGGAATTTTGCCACAGCGGCGTCGTCCGCTGCGCTTATCAGCTCCGAGTTTTTCAGCAGCTTCCCGAGGCTGTATTTCCGCGATATGCTTATTTTCTCCCTTTCAAGCTCGGCCCTGGTCGCTATTTTACCTGATTTTATCTTCTCTACAATTTCAACGCAGGCCTTCGCGCTGTCTGGTTCCATAATCTTCTTTCGGGTAAAAACTTATTAACTGGACGGACAATATAAAAACATGGTCCTGATTGAAGGCGGAATGGTCTCGAAGATTCTTATAGCCGCTTTTCTCGGCGGCATGCTCGGCCTGGAAAGGCAGGTAAGGAACAAGCCTGCGGACATACGCACCAGCGCGCTGGTATGCATGGGCGCTGCTTTTTTCGGGATGCTGGCTTCGCTGCAGGATTCAAGCGGCGCTGTCCTTTATCCGGGAGTCGCCGGCGGGATTGTCACCGGGCTGGGCTTTCTGGGCGCGGGAATGATAATCCGCGGCAGGGAGCACATAACGGGCCTGACGACCGCGGCGGAAGTCTGGGTCATAGGCGCCATAGGGCTCTCGATAGGCCTCGGCATGTACGAAATAGCCGTCGGGACGGCCCTGGTCGTCCTGCTCGTCCAGGTCGCGGGGAAGCAGCTCGAGAAGATAACGCTGAAGAGGAAGAAATAATACTGAAGAAAATAATTACGATGTTGTTATCAATCTTATTAATTCGTCTTCTTTCAAAATTCCCGTAACAGGCTCCATTTCACGCCCTTTGACTTTAGAATCAATATAATCAGTTCCTATGGAGCCCTTGACTAAATAAACCATTGCTCTTTCTTGTACCCGCCTGACCAAACCATATACATGAAAATAATTGGTATGCGGCGGTATCATGTTAATTGCAAAAATCAAGTATTCCCTGTCCTCCACGCTTCCGGGAGAATCAAAAAACCATAATTCGTACAGCGGCTTTTCCGGTAGTCTTTCCCTGATT
Organism: Candidatus Aenigmatarchaeota archaeon; assembly: GCA_016198625.1. GTDB lineage: Archaea > Aenigmatarchaeota > Aenigmatarchaeia > GW2011-AR5 > GW2011-AR5 > JACPJW01. The sequence continues at coordinate 9,233 of JACQIH010000028.1, read as the reverse complement.
TTCCTTACAAATTCTCCTGAATTGCTCACAACAGCAACAGCGGATTTCTCCATAATAAAACGACAGCCGCAAAGCAGAAAAAGGGATTTATTTTAATCCACGAAGAAATCTTCGGGCTTTAGCCCGCAGAGTTCGCTGGAAGTTAATGCAAGGCAGATCCAGCTTCATAAGCAAATTTTACATTTTTACCATAAGGCATTTCAAAAGATGGAGGAAGTGCTTCCCTGACTCTTGGCGCATATTCAATATCCATGGAAAGATGATAACCGTCGCTTAACGGTACAAGAAGACCAACTTGAGCATTACCATGAAGAATTCCATATTGAGGAACATGACCCGGGAATCGTCTAACAAGAAAACCTTCCTTGTTTAGTGCTGTCACAATTTTCCTACGAAGTTGTCTAAACGGACCGCGCGCCATAAAAATTACCTATCGTTTCATTTCACCGGCTTCGAGTGCTTCCAGACCAGCTCGAACATGGGCTCGAACATGTTGGCGGTGACGTGGTCGCTCTGGGTCCAGAACGAGACGTCCTGCGTGGGATGGACCTTTGTGTCGTCCGTGAGCCCGACCAGGAATTCCTGGCTGTCGACGACGCACAGCCTGCCGGCGACGCGCTCTATGTACTCGACGTCGTCGATGTCGTGTATCTGTGCGTATCTCGACATTTCCTTGGCGACAGCTTCAGTGCCTTTCGTGACAGGGGCTGCTATCATAATTTTAACGCCCGCATCCGCAGCTTTCTTCAGTATAGAGCCGTGCTGCTCTGATATTTCCACAAGGCCGGTTTCCGTTGTCATCAGCTTCACGGACTTTTTCGCTTTCTTGAGCATGGATTCGAGCTGCTGGTGCATCGCCTGCCTGCCCTTCAGCGCACCCGTGAGGTCTTCCGGCTTGACGGTCTTTATGTTTTCCTTGAACAGCTTTTCCAGTTCGCGCAGCGAGTCGCTCTTCGCGAGCCTGTCTATTTTCGCTGATACCTCGTGCGCTTCCTCGACAACCTTCTTCTTCGCGCGGTCCAGAGCCTCTTTTGGCGATATCGCGACGTATTTCAGCGGCTTCCCCGGCTGCACAACGACAAATCCGCGCGCGGCCAGCGATTCCAGGACGTCGTAGCATCTGGAACGAGGCACGTTAGAAATATCAGAAAGCTCGCCGGCGGTAGCCGAGCCGCGAGAAAGCAGCGCTGCCCACAGATTGCGCTCGTACTTGTTAAGCCCTATCGTGCGGAGCGCGTCCATCGTCTTTGCTGTCGCTACAACCATAAATTCACTACGTTATAATCGTAAGATAATCTTTATAAGCTTTTACCATCCCGCAGAGACAACTGCGGGCGCGAAAGGATTAAAGCATGGCGGCAATTACGCCTGCACCGCGGGCGTATTCCGGTATGTATTTAAATGATTATATTGATATAATCAATAGTGGTATTATGGAAGGCATGAAAACAAAGGTGAGAAGATGGGGTAGGTCGCTGGGCATAGTTATCCCGAGGGATGTCGCGGAAAAGGAAAAAATAAAGGCAAATGATTCAGTAGAAATCTTGATAAGAAAAAAATCCGATGCCCTCAAGGAAACCTTTGGCAGCCTTAAATTTGGCAAATCCACCAAGAAAATGCTGGACCAAACTGATGAGGAATTGTGGAATGACTGACCAGATATTTTTCGATACTTACGCCTTCTTCGAGGTCATAAGAGGGAACCCGGATTACGAGAAATACATTAAAACAGAGATAGTGACCACGATTTTTAACTTGGTAGAATTAAATTTCACGCTCAAGAGAGAAAAGGGAAAAACAACGGCTGACGAGTATCTTGACAAGTACGCTGCCTTTGCCGCGCCGATTCTGATGGGAGACATAAAGAATGCCACGGACATGAGGCTGAAATTCAAGAATATGTCGTTTCCCGACGTGATAGGTTTTGTCGTGGCGAAAAGGCTTGGCATCAGGTTCTTGACAGGCGACCCCGATTTCGAAGGCATGGAAAACGTCGAGTTTGTGAAATAATCGCGACAAAAAGCTGGACAAGGCGTTCGGAAAGCCTAGAAAACGATGAGCGTTCACAGCCAGCCTTTCTTCTGCTTCTGCTGCTCTTCTTTCGCCTTCCTTTCAAGCTCTTCCACGGCTTTCTTGACTTCGTCAAGCTGGCGCTTGCTGTCCGGGACTCCGCATGAGTTGCCGACGCCTATGATCAGCACCTTCTCGCCCTTCCTGCTGCGCCTGACATTTCTCACTACGGCTTCCCTGGCGCCGTGCAGGGAATTGTATATTTCTTTTCTCATCGGCAGTATGGCTTCCGTCATCCCTACCTTCACCACGATGCTGTCAACGGGGACTTTCTTCGGCAGCAGGGCGTTCTCGATGATTTCCCTCTGGCCGATGCCGCCCATCGCGAAGCCGACGCCCTCGGCGACGGAGCCCGACTTTTCGCCTTCGAGCTTCTGCGCCGCGTCTATGGTCACTACGCGCGATATCCTGTTTTTCTTCATCAGCTTCTCCATGGCCTCGTCAACGCGCCCCAGAGACGGCTCCGGGCCGCGCGCCTTGAGGACGAAGCACGTCCTGCCTTCCACGCTCACCTTGTCATAAACAATGTCTTCCGCGATTTCCTTCGGCTTTTCTATGAAAGAAGCCGCGACCAGAGGCCCGATGGAATCGCCTATCGGCCATCCATTGACAAATGCCACCGTCCCCTTGTACTCGCTCTCGGCTATCTTCTCTATTATGGGGAGCTGCATGTTGATTATCATCGCCATCTGCCAGTTCTTGAACTTCTTTGTCAGCTCGACGAAGTGCCTCACGACCTTGGCTATCTGGCGCAGCCCGATTGCCGCGCGCAGCCCGTAGTTGAGCTGCTTTTTCTCCTCCCTGTTCAGGCCCGGCGCGACCTCCTCTACGTACTCGCTGAACCTGCTTTCCATGGACCTTATCGTCTGGTCTATTTTTCGGACAAGCCCGTAAGGGTCTATGTTCGACGGCTCGATGACGAAAAACTCCGTGAAGGCGTCGATGCTCTGCTTTGCTTCATTCCCGCGCTTCGATTTCTTCAGCACGATCTGGTTCGCCCTGCGGGACATGTCTTCCAGCTTCTCGGCCGACTGCTCCATCTTGTATATGGCCTGCGAAAGCATGAGCCGCGGATATAGAAACATGAATACGAAGAACACGACAAACCATACAATCGTCCCCACGACATCGCTCTGATTCAGCATTACCATTTTAATCACGCAAGCAGCACACAGAAGGCGCGAAAAAAACCTTCTTGTTAAAGTGTTGAAAGAAATGCTCTACCTTAAGACAGGGCATTTCACTTACATTAACCTTGGGAAAAGCTTATAAATCTACACGGAATTTTCTTGCTGATTATGGCCCAACTTTACATGATAGGGATAGCTCATTCTGACCCATACGGACCCAGAAGGCTGGACAAAATGCTTCATCACATAAGGCCTGAAGCTATATCCGTGGAAATGACGCAAAAAGGTGCGGTTACGGCCCAAAGGTTTCACGAAATGACGCTGGCGATAGCATCAGACCCAGCGCAGAAGGAAGCCTTTCTCTATAATATGGAGCGTGCAGGATTCAACAGGGAGACTGTGGAAGCCGTTTTTGTCCCTGATTGCAACAGCGTTGTAGGATTCGAGTGGCTGGTACCGAAACTTTACTGGGAGCCAAGAGGAGTGGATGTCTATGCTGTTGATACTGAACGGGCGAGAACCGGTATAGCGGGAACCGAAACTGAGTATCTTATGAAGCTTCCTTTCCGGGAATTAACGGCTGAATTGGAGAAATGGTACCGCACGGTCGCTGAGGGGAAGCCGCCCGAAAATTTGTCAAGGGTCGTAGGGGATTTCGTTGATTCCGACGCGGCTGTAGAGCGAAGGCTGAGAGATTTGTGCGCCGCTGATTACGGGATCGTTGTCCACGTTGGCGGGATGATTCATTCTTTCACGCGCTATCCTGGCAACAGAAGAAATCTCTACCAGAGGCTTTCTGACCTGAGACCTAAGAAATTCGGTCTGCACGAGGCGGATTCGTTGGTTTGAGTATCGCAGCTTATTTTTCAGTCTCGCCTTTTTATACCGCCTGCAAAATATAAAATCATGCTTGACTGGAAGGTGTTCGCGGCTGCCATAGTCACTTTACTCGCGCTTCTGGCAACCCTGGGCTCGCATCCTGCCGTGAAGGATTTTTTCGCTTCTGTAGGCGGGGGACTGCCCGCCCTGGGCGGCGAGGAGTTCGCTGCTGGCAATGTTTCGTTCTCCCTGGCGTCGGAGAAGGAAAGCCTTGCTGTGCAGACCATAAGGCCCGTCAATATCACTGTCGACGCCGTGCTGTTCCACGGTACCGTGAAGGAGGCTTCCTTGAACGTCACGAGCAAGCAGGTACGCATCAGGAACTACAAGGGCTCGCTCAGCGTTGCCGGCAATTCCCTGCAGCTCAACGGGTCCCTCCACAGCTTCGAGTTTGACGGCGTTTTCATAGTCCGCGGCGAGGTGGACGCTTCGGCATCGTACGACAAGGCGGAGATAGAAGGCCTAGCGCTGAGGGAGCTCTCGCTCAATAGCAGCGGAGTGCTTGTCGCGGACGGCAGCGAAGTGAAATTCGAGCAGCTGAGAATAGAGAATCTGTTGGGGACATTCACTTACACGGACAAGCTTGCAGCGCAGGGCGTTGCGAAGAAGATAACGGCAGGCAGGATTGTCATAGAATAGAACGTAATGGCTAGTCTTCTGACTCCTTGAATTTGCTGATGATGTTTTCTTTGCTTTTGCTTTTCCGCGGTGCCTTCTCCTTTCCTTTCCGGCTTTCCGGGATTTCTTTCGGCGCATCGGGGTCTTCGATGACAAGATAATCATCGAAGCTTTCTTTCCTGGCTAAATGTCCTTTCCCTCTTTCTTCTATTTCTTTCATTCTCAATTCCGCTGCATGTCTTTTTGCTTCCTCGGTGCGCCGCTCCTCCTCTTCCTTCCTGCGCACGCTCTCTTCCTCTTGCTTCCGCGTGCGTTCTTCCTTCTTCGCTTCCGAATCGGCTTTTCTTTTCTCGGAGGCTTTCTTCATTATTCCTGCTATGCCGTTTATCCTCCTGAACAGGCCGCCGGCCAGGCTCACTGCAGGCCGCGCGCTGGTTTCCGCAACGCTCAGGATTCTATGCACAGACGCCGCGAACAGGTAGATGAAATAAGCGCCAAGGCCGAGGGCCATGAAGAATAAAATCGAGTTGGCGTCGACCGCGGGCCATCCGAACACCTTGTTCGCGACGACCGGAAAAAGGACAGACGCCGCGCCTATCCAGAGGCAGTTGACCAGGACCGCGACGACCCTCTTTATCGCCAGCACGAAAAGCACGAAGACTATGCCGAGAAACAGCGGATTGGCAACAAGAGACGCGATATCGAAGGCCATAATAATCATTGCCGCCGGGATTTAATCTTTCATTCGCTGCAGCATACTTCGCCCGAAGAGCAGCTCCCCTGGCCGTAGTCGGAAACGCCCACGCATTTGTCGAAATTCCTGCATTTTCCGGTAACGTACTTGATTCCTGCGACCAAAGCGCTGCATTCCTTTGCTGAATCCTGCGGAACGCAATTGCCCGACGCCCACTGGCACGAGTGCCCGCACATGTCGTTGCCCTTGCAAAGCTCCTGCTTGACCCCCGATGAAACCGGCATCTCGTTTATGTAATTGCACCGCTCGCTGTCGGTTGCTGTCAGCGGGCACGCCTGGCATTTCCCTTTCTGCGTCAGCGTATCTATGACGTATCCCTCTGCGCTGCTTCCGAATGGCGTCCATACAATGTCTCCTATCTGGATCTTGAACGAGGTGAAAATGCCTTCCGGAATGAAGTAGCACGCCTTGCCGCCCAGCTTGTCGTTAACGGTCTGACATGAAAGCAGGTTAGCGTTGAAGTTGCATTCGTTTTCCAAGTTCGTAGAGATATCGTAGAATCCTTCCGGATTCTGGTATCCTTGCTGCGGCTGGTAGGCGGCAGGCAGCTTGCCCAGTATCTTCGCATAGATTGCAGGGCACTTGTCTGCAATGTTGTCGCAGCAGTCGACAGGCTCAACGTCCGCGCAGGCCTCGTCGTACTGGCACGAAGCAGCCGGCGCGTAAATGCCGCAGGCAGCTGCCGGTTCCTGCGGCGGCGTCTGGATGTAGTTCGGCGTGACGCAGACTTGGTCGTAGTCGGACCAGCAGCAGTCGCCGACCTCTTCGCACAGCGGTTTGTCGTAACCGCATTTGCCCGCTGCGTAAAATTCTCCACACTGCTTCTGGCTTGGCGGCTCTGGAGGAACCAAAGTTATGTCATAACCGCACACGTCGAAGACGTCGCTGCAGTAGTCGCCGGCGGTCGTTGAATACTGGTCGCACCAGCATCCGTCCGGTGACTGGATGCCGCAATAATTTACGCCTTCTGCAATACAAGAGCCGGGCAGGCCTTGCACGAGAGAAACAGCTGGCAGAACCAGAACAAAAAGCAGAAGCAGTTCCTTGCGCATAATCATTATTTCTTCGCCGCTCAATAAATGCTTTTGCTGATGCCCACGACTTCCCGCATGGCGCTGTACGTGATCGTCGCGCCCAGGGAAGCGTAAGCGATGCCGCGGAACAGGTAGTCGATGCGGCCGGGATACATATTGACTAATGAAAGCAGGCGGCTGCTCACCACGCGCTTCGGCCACGAATAATTCTCGTTTATGTAGGAAAGGACCTCGTCGTAGGAAAATTTCAGGCGGCGCGCGGACCAGTCCTTGATTATTTTCATCGGTATGTACTTGCTCTTCGAGACGGCGAACCTGCCCTTTCTTATGGCGTTCAGGACGCCGTCCATGTCTTCAGCTTTCACAGAAATGACCCCGTGGTTCATCATCTCCACGCAGTGCGCGTCGCTGCCCGCGAGCATCGTCATCATGTTCCTCGCGCCGAAGCGGCTGGCTTTCTTGTTCGAGATCCTGTCAAGGTTGAGCGCATTGAAGCCCTCCATGGCGTCGCACAGGACTGCCTTGTCCTTTATCCCCTCGTTGTATATGTCGAAGGGATGGGGCGCCACCGCTACCCCGCCCTGGTCATGGACGGCATCTACGGTATCTTCCACGGTCATATCGGGCTTTATCCACTCGTTTATGCCGAGAGCGAGCACATGGCCGGAGCGCGTTGAGACTTCCTCGGCGGTTATTACAACAACGCCGTATTTCTTCTCCAGCCTTTTCGCGATAAGCGAGCCTTCTATCGAGTCGTGGTCGGTTATGCCCACGGCGCCCAGGCGGAGCTTCCTTGCGTGCTCCACTATTTCTTTCGGCGTGTTCAGGCCTTCCACAACGACCTTCTCGCGCCTGGAAAAGCACGAATGGCAGTGATAATCTACGCGCATTTTTGCAGCCTCTGGAATAGGGTTACAAATATATAGACTGCCCGGAGCTTAAAAAAGCGTGAAAACATTAATGCGGAAAGTAAATAGAGCTTCGGTCTCCATCCCGATTATTTCGTGTGGATATCCACGACGTCGCCGTCCTCCAGGACGTAGTCCAGGCCGACCTGCTTCGCCATCCCGCTGCGGAGCAGCCGCGCGAACCTGAAATTCCTGACGAAGTCCTTGTGTATGCGCTCGGCGAAGTCCCGCACGGTCGCTCCGCGCGGCAGCGCCATGGGAGTCCCCGTCTTTTTCGAGTAAGTTATTATGAAGCCCAGGAGCCGCCATATCCTTTCCTTTATCTCCGCGGCGCTTTCTTTCCAGGGATTGACCGCGACGCTTTTGATTCTCACGAAATTGTCGGCGAGGATTTTTTCCGTCTGCTTCAGCTCCTCCGGATTTCTCGCCACAACGGCAACGGCATCGGAGCTCCGGACCATGCTGAGATATTCCGGCTCGAAAGTCGCGGGTATCTCCACGAGCTGTATCTTGACCCCCCTGTAGTCGAGCATGCCTACTTCGGGCCTGGTGGTCGTGTACGGATGGTGGCTGACCTGCGGCCTTGCCTGCGTAAGCGCCGCGATGAGCGCTGACTTGCCGGAATTCGTAAGCCCTATAAGGCACACCTGCGCCTCGCCTTCCTTCGCGATCCCGGCCTTCCGCGCGCCTTTCCTTCCCGCAGGCGCTTCCTTTTTCAGCTTGGCGAGCTTGCTTTTGAGCTGCGCGTGCATCTGCTCGCTGCCGTGGTGCTTCGGCAGCAGGCGTATCATTTCCTCCAGGGCAGCAATGCGCTCCTCCCTGCTCTTCGCCGACTGGAATCTGTTCTCCGCGGCGAAATATTCCGCAGGCGCATTTACTGGCATAATACTGCTTTCTTGGCTAGAATTAAATAATTATTTTCCGAATTTTATCTCAGCCACAATCAGCTCTTCCCACGAGACTTTTTGTCGTTCAGCAACAGAAAATGAAAATCCGTTTTCCTCGGCAAGCTCTTTTACTTCCTTTTCGCCTGTCAGCGAAGAGAATGCCATCATCACTTTGCCGTTTTCAGCGAGATGCTGGGGCAGGTGCTGGAGGAATTTCTCGATGACGTCCCTGCCGCTGGGCCCTCCGCTCCACTGGCGGCTTTCGCCCTCCACGGGCAGGTAAGGCGGGTTGAAGGCGATGAAATCGTAGCTGCCGCTGACAGAGGAGAACAGGTCGGAAACCGTTGCTGTTACAGAAACGTTGTTCAGCCGCGCATTTCTTGCCGTCAGAGCAGCAGCCTGCGGATCAATATCGGCGGCAGCGACGGCGCCGCCCCTTTTCGCCATCAGCACGGCGAGAAAACCGGAGCCGCAGCCCATGTCAAGGCAGCGCTTCCCTGCAAGATCCTCGATTTCTATTCGCTTCGCCAGCAGCAGCGAATCCTCTGCCGGGCCGTAGACGCTTTCGGATATTTCCAGCGTGATGTCGTTGTAGTAGAATTTCAGGCCGTCAAACAAGCCGCCGGTCATAGTGAAAATTATTACATCTTGATTTAAATTAAGAACTTGGCTCGCTGTATCACGGACGCGGAAGCGTCCTGTACGATATGCCAGAACCCGTATCGTAAATGATAGCATCAGTGTTCGGTCTTCTCGCTCTTTGATGGCGGTCTTGCGCGATAATGTAAAGAGAGAAGGAAGCTACGGTCCCGGCTCCCAGAACACCTGTTATGATGGCTTCAGCGATTTCCCTTTCCATGCATTCCTCAACGCTCGCTATCCTTAAAAGCAATTAGGTTAATACTTATAAAAATGACTATTGATTCTGACGACATTTTGGTGCGAAAATACGT
>JACQIH010000022.1 GCA_016198625.1 Candidatus Aenigmatarchaeota archaeon | reverse complement strand
GCCCGTTGACATGCTGCTGCAATTCGCCGTTTCCGCTCCGAGCGGGTGGATCGCCAGCACGGTTCCGCACGCAGAGCTCAAGGCAGGCGACACGCAGTCATTCCCGCTGAGCGTCAGGCCGCCCGCTGGAATTGCCGCGGGTACTTACGAGATAAGGGTAGCGGCGGTCAATACGCAGCTGAAGGTGGCTGCGGCCGCCGCGGCGAAATACATCATATCCGCTGCGAATGCGGCCGCTTTAACAATCACTCCTCCGTCCTTCAGGGGAACGCCCGAGCAGCACGGGATATTTTCAATAGTCGTCACGGACAACAACCCGTCCACGTTCCCGTCGTCCCTGTACCTGCTTGACATGAAAACGCCGCCGGGATGGGCCTCGCGATTATCCGCGAAGCAGCTTCTTATCAGGGCGTCGGAAAGCAGGAACGCGACGCTCGAGATAGTGCCTAACGCAACGCCGGACGACGGCGTGCATCAGGTCGAAGTGAAGCTGACGCAGAGCAACAAGACAACGTCCGCGTTCATTCCATACACCATAACGCTGTGCGGCGACGGCATATGCCAGGTCGGCGAGGAAGCGGCAGGCGGCGCATGCGCTGCCGACTGCCCGCTCACGGCGATAAAATGCGCGGGCCGCTGTGAAACAGAAACCGACTGGGGCGTCGGGTTCAAGGGCAATATCGACACGCTCACGACGCGGTTCATCGTCTGCAGGCAAGGGTCCTCGCCAAGCGAGTGCGAGCAGGCGTTCAACGCGAACAGCTGCGGCTTCGGCAGGGCATGCATATGCGGCTCCTCGCTCGGCACGGACTGCGAGGCGCGCTGCGTCGACCTGAAAGGAGCGTACTACATGGTCGCGAAGAGCGTCGGAGCAACCCTGCGCTCGGCGAATTACAGCTACGCGTGCCCGTTCGTCAATCTCGAGGAAATAATCGAATTGCGCGACGATTTCATCAAGGCGAGAATAGAATACGAGAAGTCGCACTCCGCGCTGCAGGAGACGATAGGCCGCACCGCGAACATAACCGAGCGCGCGAAATACCAGCCGTGCTCCCAGGGGCTCGAGCTGATAACCGACAACATAACCGACTTCGTCAGGCTGCTCAACGGCGTGATAGAATTTCCGGGAAAGAGCAACACCACGCAGGCAAGAACAAAAGCAAACGACATGAAGCTGTTCATAGAGAATACGTTCGCCACTTACTGCAAGACCACTTTAGGGATACTGAAAATCGAGAACATCGAGCCGCCGGGCCAGACCGAGGTAGGGAGGAAAGCGACGGCGCGCGTGGACATAAAGAACATAGGTAGCGTGAACTATTACGGCTATGCCGAGTGCGATTTCGTGAACCCTGCGGGGCGGCCCGAGCGCGAGAAATCCGGCTGCACGCTGGTGCCGCAGGGCGCTTCGAACTCGTTCCAGCTCAGCCATGACATAAACGCGAGCGGGAACTGGCGCCTGAAGTGCCGGCTCATAGGCTCTTTGAAGTCGGATTGTTCCAGCGAGGTGCACGACGAATCCTCGCTGCTCGCGTTCAACGCTTATACCAAGGAAGTCTTCGTGCAGGATGTCGTCGCCACGCCGTCGGGGTCAGCAATTTTGTGCAGCGTCCGCACGAACAGGGCGGCGCAGTGCGTGGGATGCAGAGTCGGCGCGGCCGAATGCCGCAAGGTCAGGCAGAACAACGAAACGACGCTTTTCGAGTGCCTGCCCGCCGCGGGGGACGTGAAAATAACCGGATATGTCTTCCCCACTGCTGACTGCGTCCCTGTTGAGCCGAAAAATAAGACTGTTGTCGAAAGGCTGGCAGGATGCGGCGACGGAGTGAAGGAAGGCGCGGAAGAATGCGAGCCGCCCGGCCAGCTGAATTCCGCGTGCTCGCAGGAATCATTCCGCTGCGACGAGGTGACGAAGAAGTACGGCTTCCGCAGCGAAACAGGGCTGTGCAGCGCGCAGTGCAGGTGCGTGGCGTCCGAGCAATTCAGCTACAGCTGCGTCGCGGACAAGTGCGGCGCGACGTGCAGCGACGGCGACGAGAGGCCCGCTGACGAGGAGGGCTGCGTGCTCAGGTGCGGCACCGGCTGCGACTGGGTCAAGGACTGCTCGAACAAGCAGTCGTTCTTCTTCGACCCCGAGAAGGCGACGGGCACATCGAAGGCTGGAGCGCCCGTGGATTACACAGCCGTCATCAAGAACACGGGCCCCGAGGAGGATTCATACGCTTTCGTCACCGATACGGGCCGCGTGTTCATAGACGAGAAAGAAAGCTACGAAGTAACGCTCGCAAGCGGCGCGCAGAAAAGGATAGTAGTCAATGTGGTCCCGCAGACGAGGAACGAGGGCGAAAGGGAGCTTAGTACCATAATCATACAGAGCGAAAAGAACGGCAAGCGCACCGCGGAGTACATGACCGTGATAAGCAGCGTGCCGAACTCGCCGCCTTACATGAGCAACATCGCGCACGAGCCCGCGTCCGCGAAGATAGGCGAGATGATAACGTTCTTCGCTGACATAACCGATCCCGAAGGGGACAGTATCGCGTCCGCAAGCGTCTGCGGCGACCCCGACTGCGGCAAGACCTACTGCGCGCTGTTCCTGACGGGCGCAAGCGGGACGTGCATCTACATAGCCGAAAGGGGCGGGGAGCAGCAATATTATATTGTCGCGAGGGACGAGCACGGCTTGTCCGTCTCGTCGGCACGCACTTTCTTCGTCGAGAAGCCAATTCCCCTCGGCGTCGAGGGCAACGAGACCATCACGAAAACCGAGAGCACCGAAGGCTCGACGATATTCAGCCTCGTCCTCGTGGCATTCATGGTCGTGCTCGCGGGCCTGGCTTACCATTTCCGCGACGGCGTGCGCGAGCGCATGTCGCGCTTCAAGCTCTGGCTGCAGTACAGATTTAGTTCGTAAGAAGAACAGAAACCTACGGTTTCAGCCGTTCCGGCCAAGAAATTCTTCGAAGCTCCTTCTGATATCCGGAGGGAGATGTCTCCATTCTTCGAGGCGTCTGAGAACTTCTCTAGAAGAAGGAATAAGCCGCCGGCTGACAATTCTGACGTCATCGCGAGGAACAATGAGAGACAGCATTCTGTCAAAATAATCAAGATGCCCGCTCAGGCCGTAAGCCGCTGCGTCCATCGAAAATCTTGCGCTATGCCTGAAGTACGAAAGCCCGGGGTAAGGCCTTTGAACGAATTCCTTTGCATTTTTTTCTATTTCTTCAGCCCTGTACTCCGCATTTTGGCCTGTGAGGTCAAAACATAAGTGGAGTTTCACAAGACCGTAGCTCGCCATAGATGCGTAATGTCGTAAATATCGCTCGTAATCCATTTGCGATTTTACTAACCGAATTTATTTAAGATATTTATTCTGCCTTTTACCATACTTAATCATGGAGTTGCCGTTCAAGGTCCTGATATCCATCGCGCTGATTTCTTTCCTGCTCATCACTTTTTTCGTCCTGTTCTCGCAGCAGAGCGGGCAGCAGCTCACGCAGGCCGAGGCGAACAGGATTTTCTATTCCCTGTGCGACGAGTACAAGAAGGAGCAGTGCGACTGGTCGGTCCGCGAGAGGAGCAGCTTCGCCGAGTACCTGGAATCCTGCAAGGTCCTCTTCAGCGACACCGCCGGCGAGTATTCCTGTTTATACCAGCACTGCTGCGTCGAGACGAAGAACGTGCTGTGCAGCGGCCTTTGCAACGCGTGCAAGGGGAATGAATTCAGCAAAACCAACAAGGAGCTCTGCTGCTCGCGGTTCAAATCCGACTGCGCCGAGGAGCAGTGCGAGGTTTGCTGACCAGACGTGTATTTAAATATCAATACGTATAAAGTACGTATAGATTAAATGAAATTAATCTATACAAAGCATGCAATAATAAAAATGTACAGCCAGGGAATAGAAGCAGGGAAGGTTGAAGACACGATAATAAACGGAGAAAAGAAACTGGAAAGCAAGAGGCAGGACAAATACAGAGCTGTCAAACAGTACGGCAGCGAAAAAATACATGTTGTTTTCAGGGTTATAAACGGCGACATCTTGAAGGTGATAACGTGCAAGAAATTGAGAGTGTAGAGGAAATCTGCTCAAGCTGCAGAACGAAAATGAGAAAAAAACTGGTTAAATTAGACCTCCCAAGAGGCTCCATAAAAGTAGAGGGCTACCAGTGCCCGAAATGCGGCGAGGAAATTTTCACGCACGGACAGGCACTTAAAGGGGAGGAAGCAGCCATGAAAAAGGGTATATGGGGCGAAGGACTATGGCTGCAAAGGAAGGTCACTACCATAGGCAACTCGCCGGCAGTTGTCATCCCCAAGGACATAGCGCGCCATCTCCACATCAAGAAAGGAAAGCCAATAAAGATACGCATCGTGAAAGACGAAATAGTGATAAAGCCGAGGTAATTTCCCATTCTTTCAGGTAATCACAAGCGCGCCGGCTTGTAATCGATATGCGGACGTGTGAACAAGCCGTATGTTGCGTCATCCAGCGCCTTTCTGACGGTATCATAGTTAGGATGGTTTCTTTCGCGCCCTGAATTCAGAAGAACTCCGAACACCAGAAGGTAAGACAAATCGCGCCCTTCGAAATCAGGCGCTGCTGCTCCGTCGAGCATTCTCCTGACAACATCCCTTGTTACAACGGCTCGTTCCGTGACGACCATGATTTTCATCTCGCCGCCAGGTTTAAAACGTAATAAAAATGGCTCGTAAGCACGAAGAACAGCGAGCGGAAAAGGAACGACAACGTTTCGCTGAGGGAAGGGTTGATTCTGCTGAAGTCCTTCCGGTAACGGATGCATTTCCTGATGTGCGCCGTGTTTGACGGCAGGCGCGAAAAGAGCTTTTCGTACAGCTTCTCGTCGCGTTCATAGCTGCCGAGCCTCTTCTCCAGCAGCATCAGGTCGTCGTCGCACTCAAGCAGGCACGCCTTTATCGCGTGGTTGATGGCAGACTTCCCGTCGTGCAAAGAAAGGAAGCCCAGCCCGAGGATATAATAAGGGACGAGGAAGATTTTGACACGGTCCGAAAAGCCTAGTCTCGCCGATCTTATTTCTTTCACCAGGTCTTCCCCGTAAACCGTCCTGCCGGTCTGCTTTATGCTTCGCAGGAACGATGATAGCGATCCCACAAAGGTCATCATCAGCCATACCCTGCGGTCACTCACCTTCCGCTTCGCCAGGTCAAAGTCTTCCTGCGAGATTACGTAGTACGGAACGCCGAAGAGAAAGCCACTTTCTAAGCGAAGCACCTCGTTGAGAATTGCATTATGAAATTTCTTCCTGTCCGTGCACGATTCCTCGAGCCGCAGCTGATGCTTCCTGTTAAGCTTTTGCAAGGTTTTCCTGAAAAAGTATCCGACCTTGCCCTTCGCCTTGCCCGACCGCGCGACTACCAGAAAGTCAACGTCGCTCTTGCCGCGCACCCAGTCGCCCCGCGCGGCTGAGCCTATGAGCACAACGGAGACAATGTCCTTGCGGACTTTCGACCTCACGATTTCCCTTTTCAGGTCAAATAGGAAGTGCTGGATGACGGCTTGCATGAATAGAATTGACGGCGGCGGTATAAATTATTGAGGCGAAAGAACACGTGGTTATCTTATTCTGTACTGGTATTCTCCGATTATTTTTCTCAGAGCCAGAATAGCGTTCCTTGTCCGCTTGTTCATATCGCACATAAATTTGCCGTCGTAAATCACGCCCGGATATTCCGTGTGCTCCAGAAGGAATGCGTAAAAAATTACGCAGTCCAGAACTTTCCTCGCTCCGAAAAATCTGTAAGCATCCTGGAACGAATTGCATTCTCGTAGCTTCCCTTCTATTGACAAGTTTCTGTCATGCCTGACATTTTCCATGAAATGGGCCCGACGGGATTCGAACCCGCGACACCCTGGTTTTACTCATTGCAAAGCAGCCCGGGAGTTTTCTCCCGATTTGCCATGCTCGTGCGGCTCTCGCATAAAGAGCCAGGTGCTCTGATTCCCCAACTTTCCCCTTTGATGCAACTTTCGGGAAAGTTGCCCAGGCTGAGCTACAGGCCCAACAGCATGCAATACTAATTTGCAACCGTATTTAAAATATCGAAAAGAGCCGCCTACTGCTTCATGCTGTCCAGAAACAGGAAGATTCCCGTGATAATCGCGACCACAGAGGCTGCGAGCATGGAGGGCCCGAGGAACGGGACCTTGAAGCCCATCAGCGTCAGGGCGAACAGGAGAAATGCGATGCCGAGCAGCAGCAGCGAGAGCGCGCTCAGCTTTTCCAGCGAAGCCGGGTTCATGCTCTATTCTTGTTTTGGCGCCTTATAAATTTTCTATTTCCCTTCCTTTTCAGGGAACGACGCGGCGCTGTGCGAGCATCTGCGGCATTTGTACCAGGTCATCTCCATCCTTGCGTCAAGCACGACATCGGTGCTCTTGCAATGCGGGCAGAATCTTCTCGCTTTCTTTCTCCGCTTCTTCGACTTCAGAACAAGCCTGTCAATCTTCGACAGCCGTATTTTTCTCATGCCTATCGAAACTGCTCGGCGCATTTCATGCGCCAGTCTGCTCAGTTTATCTTTGCTATCTTCCAGCCCTTATATTTCGTCTTGGGCTTCTGGTGGAGCGGCTTCCTGAACTTGCGGCGCGCGCGATTGACGGGCTTCCATCTCCAGGCTTCCTTGCGGATCTTCGCGCGGGGATAGCCGCACGCGCTGCAGCTGCCCTTCCTTTCGTGGTAGCTGTGGCGGCCGCACCTCCGGCAGCGTATGTGCGTTATCTTGTTGTGCTTCCCGAAACTGCGCGTGCCTTTCATTAGAGTCACCTTATTTTATTTTGATAGAACTTTTCCCGAAAATCTCTTTGACCGATTTTTTATAAAGGTTTATCAGGGCGGAAGCTAGTATTCTTGCTCGCATCATAACGAAACCAGAATAACTTTTCGCTTGTCTTGTTTTTACTCGCTCTTTTCGGGGGAAACGTAAATTATGTTGTCCCCGCGCACAAGGAGGGTCCCCAGCCTTACCTTCTTCTCGTCGCTGACCTGCTCCGCATCCTCAAGCCACATGTTGAGATGCAGGTCCATCGCATGAAGAATGCCGGAAATCTCGGCGCCCTTCTTCAGCTTTATCAGAACCCTTTTGCCTTTTGCGTTGTTAAGAACGTCTATCGGTCTTTCCATAAAAAACCAAATCCTCCATAAAAGATACGTTTATTGATACGGGTATGCTTAAATAAGTTTGTAAATGAAAAGGAAGAAGCGCGAGCTATAACAGGTGTTCCGAATCCGAGAATTCCATCGTTGTTGAATGGAATTCTAGGGTGTAAAAAACATTGAATGGTTTTTCACATGACTCAATGGCAGAGAAGAAGCGGCAGAAAAACGACGGGCGGGCTTCTGAAGAGGCACTCCAAGAAGAAGAAATACCAGCGCGGCCGCGATTTCGTGCCCGCGCATGTCGCGGCAGTGAAGGCGAGGAAGATTCGCACAAAGGGCGGCGGCGAAAAGCTCATGATGCTGGGCTCGGATGTCGCGAACGTCATCGTGAAAGGAAAGGCGCAGAAGGCGAAAATACTGACCGTGGCGGAGAACGCGGCGGACTCGCAGTTCGTGCGAAGAAACATAATCACAAAAGGGTCAATAATACAGACGGAGCTCGGAAAAGCCCGCGTGACGTCGCGGCCGGGCCAGCACGGCGTCGTCAACGCTGTGCTGGTGGAGGAAAGTCACCCTAACAAACCCAAAGCTTGAAAAAACCTCTCCCGAATATTCTTTTATGGAGACCATTGACGTCCCCACGATGAAAGCAATCGCAACTTCTACCAGAAAAGAGATTGTAAGACTTCTGAGGAATCGCCCCTATACGGCCTCGGAACTCTCAAGAATCCTTGGCAAGCACGTGACGACAATAAGCGAGCATATGGGAATTTTGGAGAAATCCGGGCTCATCTCGAGGAAAGACGGCAGCAAGTGGGTTTACTACAACCTTACGCGCAAAGGAGAGAACCTTTTCAGATCGAATTATTCCTGGGCAGTCATGCTTTCCATGTTCTTCCTCATAGCTGCCGCGGGAACGTATCTTTATGCCTCACAGCAGGGCGTTTTCATGGCAAGGGGAACGGTTACCGGTGCGCAGGAAGCGGCCAGCGCTGCGCAAAAAGCCGAGTCCGCGGATCAATCAGCCGAGCCCGCAGGTCAATCTCCGCCTGCCGAGCCGCCTGCGCCTGAACCCATGAATCCTGATCTCATCTTAGGGCTGGTTCTAGCTTTTATCGGCATAACCGGCATAGTATATGCGGCAATCAGAAATCTTAGGGCAAAGACCCTAAGAAATGTCCAGATTTCTTAAAACCCCGGGCATATAACTTCTGTATGTCCGAGCGGGATAACGTTTTCAGAATATTTTTTGTAATCATAATAACAGTTGCTTTCCTTGCCGCTGCTTACAAGCCTGCAGAATCATGGACAGGGCTGAAAAAATTTTCATCACCAGAGGAACTCATCAATTTCGTTAAGTCAGGAACGGGAGGTTATGGAGGATATCGCAGCGGGGCAACGCTCGCTGCTGCGGATCAGGCGCCTGCGTCTTCCCAGAAAACCGAGGACGCAGGATCGCCGGATTACTCGACCACGAACGTGCAGGTGGCGGGCGTGGACGAAGCGGACATCGTGAAAAACGACGGCAGGTATATTTACGCAGTATCCGGCAGCAGCGTCGCAATCATCGACGCGTATCCTGCCGAGAACGCGGACATAGTTTCCGTAATCAACCTTACCGGCAGCGGCAATCCCCAGAACCTTTACATAAACGGCGACAGGCTCGTCGTTTTCGGCAATGTTCATGATTATGGCGCAAGGCCGCTGAAAAAACCTGCAGAAATGCCGTCCCCTGGGATAATCCCCCCGTTCCCGTCGTCATTCATCAAGATTTACGATATCACGGACAGGTCAAATCCGGTGCTTAAAGCGGACATGCATTTCAACGGCACGTACTCCAATTCCCGCATGATAGGGGATTATGTTTATGCCGTCATAACCATGCCTGCATATTTCAGCGAAGGAGAGGTCCTGCCGTCGTTCTCGCCTGAGCAGAAAGGATTCCCCGAAATCTATTATTCAGGCGTGCCGGATTCCGCGTACCAGTTTACGAACATCGTGTCGGCGAGGGTCAGCGATTCAAGCTTTACCGGGAACAAGGTTTTTCTTCTCGGCTCTTCCGACGCGCTCTACGTCTCAAAGGACAGCATCTACCTTGCCTATCCCAAGCGCGTGGAATTTTCGGATGCCTTTGAACGCACAGTTAACGAGGCTGTAATCCCTTCGGTCTCGGCGGAACTGGCGGACAGGATAAAAGCAATAATGAATTCCGGAAAGCCTTCCCACGAAAAGCGGAAAGAGGTTTCAGAAGCGGTCCGGAAATGGCTCGAATCGCTCAATCCGGAAGAAGCCGCGCGGATAACGAAGAACGCAGAGGAAAAATACGCGGAAATGCAGCGCAGTATTGCAAAGGAAACCGACAAGAGCGTGATTCATAAAATATCAATAAGCAGCGGCAACATCGAGTACAAGGCAAAAGGAGAAGTCCCCGGAAAGCCGCTGAACCAGTTTTCGATGGACGAGCACAACGGCTATTTCAGGATAGCCACTACGACAGACCAGTCCGGTCCGCTGAACCATGTTTACGTTCTTGACGGCGGCATGAATATCGCCGGAAAGCTGGAAGACCTTGCGCCGGGAGAAAGGATATTTTCCGCGCGCTTCACCGGCGACCGCGCTTACCTTGTGACATTCGTGCGCATGGACCCGCTGTTTGTCATCGACCTGAAGGACCCTGCAAAGCCCCGAGTGCTGGGGGAGCTGAAGATACCGGGCGTCTCTGACTACATCCATCCTTACGACGAGAACCATATAATAGGAGTCGGACGCTCAACAGAAGATTCAGAAGGCCGCGCATTATTCAAGGGACTGAAAATATCATTGTTCGACGTAACTGACGTCTCAAACCCGAAGGAAGTTGCCAAATACGAAATAGGCGAAAGGGGCACGGATTCCGAGGCGCTGCACGACCACAAGGCTTTCCTCTTCAGCAAGGAAAAGAACCTGCTCGTCATCCCCGTCCTTCTTGCAGAGCCATCTTACCAATATTCATGGCAGGGCGCTTACGTTTTCGGCGTAACAGCGCAGAACCTGTCGCTCAGAGGCAGGATTGCCCACGATGCTGGGGAGCCGCAGAAAGAATTTTATTATCCGCGCTATCCGGTAAGAAGGTCGCTCTACATCGGCAATGCGCTCTACACAATATCCAATGCCATGGTGAAGGCGAACAGCCTTGACACCCTGGAAGAAATAAAAAGCGTAAATCTGCCGGCGGGGAGGTAGCTATACATCCTGCTTGCAGAGCCAGCACTTCTTTACGAAAACGTCGTTCGGCGCGCCGCAGCGCTGGCAGATTTTTTCCGGGCGCTCGGGGTCCTTCCTTTGCGGTTTCTGCTCCGGCTGCGCTGATGACTGCTTTATTTCAATCGGCTGCTGCGCTTCCGGCGGCTGCTGTTGCCGCGGCGGCTCCTCTTTTCTGCGCGAGAATAGTTTTTTGATTTTTTCGAGAAAGCCGGTCATGAGAACCAAGCAATATATGGCGGCGGATGATATTAAGATTACGGCATTCCTTATAATCTGATAGAATACGTGACTTTTTTTCTTAATGTCGGTACTAATCTGGAAGCATCCAAAATATCCCCTATTTTCAAGCGCTCACCGTCCGGCGGTATTCCCACGTACAAATCAACTGATTTCGTCGGATGCGTCGGGAATCTGGGTATATTGAAAATTCTCGATACGCCTGCGGCCATACGGGCAGCACTTTCAATATATGCCTTGCAGTCGCCTTCTGATCCAATAGCAGTTATTTTTGCGCGATTGGGATTGGACGGGTCAACTTCATATGCCACATGAATTCCGCCGTCGGGTGAAAGTACAACCATATTCCGTTAGAACAGAATGCAAGCTTAAAAAATTTTCATCCCACGCGGGGAATCACAGGTAAAGGAGAGAACTAAACTAGACGTTTAATTGAAGTCGGGATTTGTATGGTATATTTGCTTCAAAAGCCTTCTGGAATTTCCTATAACTCTTTATAGCTTCTTCAATGCGGGATATAGGTTCCATTGCAGCCAAATCTTCATCAGTAACTGATTGTCCGCGCCTATTCTGTAAGACTTCTGCAAAATAAAGTACGCCTCCTCTTAGCTGACCTTCTAGTGCTAATGCATCCAAGAGCTTTGTGTGAAGCTCTGTCAGTTCATTTTCTGGAATACCCTCAGCTAAAGCCCTTCGAAGATTATCAGTTTTTTTCACCATTGTTCTTGACATTTTTTTCGTTGGTCCTTCTAGCCATCGAACAGTGTGTCCCAGTTCGCCCCATATGTCTGCCGTTGGCATCATGAGACCATATGCTATTTCATGCTCCAACCTTCCGCATTTTTGGGAACTTTCTATACCGGCTCGATAAACCAATTTTTGTAAATTCTCAGCCAGACGAGATGTTTGCTGCAATAAATCTATTTTTCCTCTGTACGCCTCAGGTAATGGTGCGGGGCTGCCTGGAATAACGTACCCGACAATATCAGAACTCCAGCGATAGAAATTTCCAGCAGCTCTTCGGACAGGAGACTGTCCTCTTATTTCTTGAGCACGAATTTCTGCAGACATGCTAAATAAGAAAACATAAACATATTTAAAGGTTTTTTCACCACTGGAAAGTAGAATCTAATACCCTTCGAACTTCTCGGCACGCGTCCGCTGCTCTGGCACGTCCATGTCCTTCAGCAGCGCAAGAATCGCATCGACCATGGCAGGCGGGCCGCAGACGTAGACGACCGTTTCAGCGTCTAGATTTTCCTTTATCAGGCCGGCATCGACGCGCCCGGTTCTTCCGTTCCACTTCTCCGCGCTTTCTTCCGGGCGCGTTATGGTGTGAACTACTTTCAGGTTTTCATTCTGCTGCCGCCATTTTTCCAGCTCGTCCCGGAACGCTATCTCTTCCGGCACCTTGTTCGAGTAGAGCAGCGTGATTTCCTGCTGCAATTTTCTGTCGGTCGCGAACTTTATCATCGAGCGGAACGGCGTGATGCCGATGCCGCCCGCGACGAACAGATGCCTCGGCCCATCAGCAATGGTGAAGCCGCCGAAAGGGCCGCTTGCATCAATTACATCCCCGACGCGCAGCTGCGCCAGCTTTTGTTTGAAAGGGCTGCCGGTTAATTTTGTCGTCAGCATCAGGAAATCTTCTGTCGGGGACGAAGCGAGCGAGAAATCGCGCGCCGGGCCCTTGGGGTCCTGCACGGGCAGCTCGTATATCATGTACTGCCCTGGCTTGTAGTGAATGTCGGGCTTGACGAACTTCACCCTTATCGAATCGGAGGCTTCCTTGGTGTTCTCGAGGACCTGCAAAGAGAATTTGTTCATACTCAGGATACCACCTATCTTCAGATGGTGGAGGAAACCAAAATATTATCTGTGGTACGAGATGAAATCAAAATATTTCATCTGTACAGGAAGAACTCCGTTCTTCCTTGTATCCTGGTAT
>JACQIH010000021.1 GCA_016198625.1 Candidatus Aenigmatarchaeota archaeon | reverse complement strand
GCCTTAGGCGGCAACGCGATACTGCGGAAGAAGGACAAGCCTACGATAGAAACGCAGTTCAGGAATACAGGTCGCGCGATGAAGCACATAGCTCCCTTGGCGCGAAGGCACGGCATGGTGCTTACGCACGGCAACGGGCCTCAGGTAGGAGCCGTGATGCTGCGCTCGGACATGGCGAGGAAGGAAGCCTACGAGCTGCATCTCCACAACGCCGTGGCGCAGTCGCAGGGAGAGATGGGGTACATGATACAGCAGTGCCTCGAGAACGAGCTGCGCAGGCGCGGCATAAGAAAGTCCGTGGCGACGGTTCTCACGCAGGTCGTGGTGAGCAGGCATGACCCCGCTTTCATGAAACCGACAAAGCCCATAGGACCTTACTACTCGCATGGCGAGGCGATGATGCTGCGCAGGAAAGGCTTTGCTGTCAAGAAAGACATTCACGGCGGATACCGCCGCGTCGTGGCATCGCCCAAGCCGAAGGAAATAGTGGAGGCGTCTTCGATAAGGATGCTTGTGAAAAATAACGCTGTTGCAATAGCGTGCGGCGGCGGAGGCATACCTGCGTATCGTCACGGAAACGATCTGAAAGGTGTCGACGCCGTCATAGACAAGGATCTGGCTTCTTCATTACTGGCGCAGCGGATAAGCGCGGACGCCATGCTCATCCTTACAGACGTCCCGAAAGTCGCGCTCAACTACGGGAAACCGGGCCAGATAGCGCTCCGCAAGGTGACGGCAAGCGACGCCAGACGCTATGCGGAAGAGGGCCATTTCCCCGCAGGAAGCATGGGACCGAAAATCGAGGCCGCCATAAATTTCTTGTCCTCCGGCGGCAAGAAAGTCATAATAACCAAGCCCGAGCTTGCCGAGAAAGCGCTGAAAGGCATAGAGGGAACGACGATAACGAGATGACCGCCATGAAAAAAATCAAGGTTATAATTCTCGGAGCAGCCGGGAGAGACTTTCACAATTTCAACGTAGTTTTTCGCAAAGATCCGCGCTACAACGTGGTTGCTTTCACGACCGCGCAAATACTCCAGAAACACAGGACTTACCCGCCGTCGCTGGCTGGCCGGTTATACCCCAAGGGTATTCCGATACATCCTGAAAGCGAACTGCATTACCTCATAAAAAAACACGGGGTTGATCTGGTCGTCTTTGCCTACAGCGACGTGAGTCACGAGGAAGTCATGCACCGCGCATCGATAGCCCTGGCCGGCGGGACTAACTTCGTCCTTCTCGGACCGCGCGCAACTTCGATAACGACGCGGAAGCCGCTGATAAGCGTATGCGCTGTGCGCACGGGCGCGGGAAAGAGCCCGACGTCGCGCTTCATCGCGGACTATCTGAAGGGACGCGGCCACCGCGTTGTCGTAATCAGGCACCCGATGCCCTACGGAGACCTAAAAAAACAGGCCGTGCAGCGCTTCGCGCGCTACGAGGACCTGGACAAGCACGACTGCA
Source organism: Candidatus Aenigmatarchaeota archaeon (assembly GCA_016198625.1). Lineage (GTDB taxonomy): Archaea > Aenigmatarchaeota > Aenigmatarchaeia > GW2011-AR5 > GW2011-AR5 > JACPJW01. The sequence goes on along the minus strand of JACQIH010000021.1, from coordinate 2,579 downwards.
CCATAGAGGAAAGGGAGGAATACGAGCCCCACATCAGGCGCGGCATAGTTGTTTATGCGGGAGTTGATTACGAGAAAATCCTGAGGAGCGCCGAAAGGGAAAGTGATGTGATCATCTTCGACGGCGGCAACAACGACTTCTCTTTCTACGACTCGAAGAGGCACCTGCGCATCGTCGTAGCGGACCCCCACCGCGCGGGGCATGAGATGCTTTACCATCCGGGGGAAACCAATTTCCGCATTGCTGACGTTATTGTCATAAGCAAGGTCAATACAGCGCCCAAGGAAGGCATCGCCAGGGTTGAGGACAATGCCAGGGCGGTCAATCCGAAGGCTAAAATCGTCAGGGCGCCGATAGAAATAACGGTGAGCGACGCCGCGGCAATACGGGGCAGGAAAGTCATCGTGGTGGAAGACGGCCCGACGCTGACGCATGGAGGCATGAAATTCGGCGCCGGCTACATAGCAGCGAAAAGATACGGCGCGAATATAATCGATGCGAAAAAGCATGCGATTGGGTCCATAAAGAAGGCTTACCTAGAATACCCGCACCTAGAGAAAATACTGCCCGCGATGGGCTACACCAGGAAGCAGGTAAAGGAGCTGGAAAAAACGATAAACGCCGCAGACTGCGACGCAATCATGGACGCGTCGCCCGTAGCTCTGTCCCGTCTCATCAGGACTCGCAAGCCGATTGTGGAAGTAGAATACGAACTCAGGGAGAAAGGAAAACTGGCCGCGCTGCTGAGGAAATTCGAGAAGAATATCGGCAAGCCGAAAGCAAAATGAAGGTGGATTTCATGAAAAGAATCCGTCATTTCCTATCGATTAAAGACCTGTCGCGCAAAGAAATAGAATTTCTCATAAAGAAAGGCCTGGAAATCAAGAAAAATCCGAAGAGATACTCGCGGAAGCTGGAAGACAAGACCCTGTTCATGCTCTTCGAGGCGCCGTCGCTCCGAACCAGAGTAAGCTTCGAGGCCGGGATGACGCAGCTTGGCGGGCACGCGATTTACTACAGCGTCAGCGAATCGACCCTGGGCAAGAAAGAGTCGATAAAGGACTTCACGAAATCCGCGGAACGCTATTGCGACATAATCATGGCGCGCTTGTACGCCCACGAACAGATAGAAGAAATAGCTGCTAACGCTAGCATACCGGTGATAAATGCGATGAGCAACGCCGAGCATCCGTGCCAGATTCTTGGCGACCTGATGACGATATACGAGAAGAGGAAAACGCTGAAAGGAAGGCTTGCTTATCTCGGCGACGGCTTCAACAACGTGACGCACTCGCTGCTTCTGGGCTGCGCGGCTGTCGGGATGGACATAGCCGTGGCAAGCCCTGCGGGCAAGGAGTACGAGCCTGACAGGAGGGTCGTCGCTGCGGCAAAAAGCCTTGCCGCGAAATCAGGCAGCAGCATTCTGCTGACCAGCGACGCCAGGGAAGCCGCGAAAAACGCGGGCGTGATTTACACGGACAGCTGGATGAGCTACCGCATCCCTGCTTCGCAAGAAGAGGAACGCATGAAAATATTCATGCCTTACCAGGCAAATGCTGGTCTCATGAAGCTGGCGAAGGCAGGCGCCGCCTTCATGCACTGCCTTCCCGCGAAGCGCGGCCATGAAGTGACGGACGAGGTCATGGACAGCAGGCAGAGCATCGTGTTTGACCAGGCCGAAAACAGGCTGCACGCGCAGAAAGCGCTGATGCTGCGGCTTCTCGGGAAAATCTGATGTTTGTATTTTCGAATACAGAATACTTTATAAGCTGGCCTTATCCAACATTAATTATTCTAGACCGGGTAAAGAGGTGACACAAATGGCAAAGAGAAGAAGGAAGTAATGCAACACAGCTTACGTTTCAATTTTTTGTTTTTCCCCTAATCACAGCAGCCCATAGGAGTATTAATCCCACAATGATTTGGGTCAGTGCTGCGCCAACTGCTGAACTCTTGTATCGTCTTCCGCCAAATCGTGTGAACCTTCTCTTGTAGAATCTTGGCATTTTTCCTATCACCTTTTACTTCCCCTAAATTGCTTGATATAAAAGGCTTTCGGTTAAAATCACCGGAAAACTCCGGGGAATTACGACACGTCCGTTTCCCTGAAAAATTTTATTAACAAGGCAATTCATATTCATCGTATGACCGTGCACAAGAACTACATCGGCGGCCGATGGGTTTCTTCTTCCGCTGTTTTTACCAGCCTGAATCCGGCGACCGAAAAGCCGCTCGGCTATTTCCAGAAAAGCGTGGCTGCTGACATCAACAAGGCCGTGGATGCGGCCGAGGATGCGCAGCGGCACTGGGCCAATGTTCCTGCTCCGCGGCGCGGCGAGATATTGCTCCGCATAGCGCAGCTGCTGCGTGCGGAGAAAGAGCGGCTCGCGCGCCTGGAGACCATGGAGATGGGCAAGGTCCTCGCAGAAGCGAGGGGCGACGTCCAGGAAGCCATAGACATTGCCGAGTATATGGCGGGAGAAGGACGGCGGCTTTTCGGCAACACGACGCCATCGGAGCTGCGCAGCAAGTTCTGCATGACCGTGCGGCGGCCGGTAGGCGTTGTCGGATTAATAACG
>JACQIH010000027.1 GCA_016198625.1 Candidatus Aenigmatarchaeota archaeon | reverse complement strand
GTTGTATGTTACTATGGTGTTTAAATGAAAAACATAATTGTCGCCCCTGTCGGCAGAAATCTGGACGCTTTGTTTACGGGACTCAGGGAATTCCCGACTGAAAAGGTTATCCTGATTGCCACTGAAAATAATCTGGAGCACGCAAAAAAAGCAAAGCACGACCTTGACAAGTTCAAGGTGCCTTCATCTATCATAGAAATACGCGGCGATGTGTGGGAAGAAACCTTCAAGATAATCGCTGACATGAAAAAAAGCACCGACAAAGAAATACTCGTGAATGTCTCTTCCGGCGATGAGATTGCTCAGTGCGTTGCGCTGTCTGCGGCCTTTGTAAATGGTTTGAAGGCTTTCGGCGTGAACAAGAACGAAGTGATGATGCTCCCCGTTTTGAAATTCTCATACTACCGCCTGATTCCGGAAAAAAAGATGAAGATAATTCATTTTCTCAGCAACAACAGGGACTGCTGCGCATCTTTTGAGGAAATGTCAAAGAAGTTAGGAATGAGCCTCCCGCTGCTTTCTTATCACGTAAACGGAAACATCAAGTCAGAAGGCCTGAAGCAGATGGGTTTGGTTGAGACCCATAACATGAAAGGCCGGCTTGAAGTCAAGCTGACGAAGCTTGCTGAGCTGCTGCTTAAGGGTTACATAGGCTAAACTTTGGAAAAGTTTCGCCGCTTGGGCGGTTAATAAGTTTTACAAAATGGAAAAAAGCAAAATCGGTTACATGTGGTTTTCCCTGTTATGCCTGTCCAGCTCTTTCCGGTCCTTGAACGACATGCCACACATCCTGCATTCAGCCATTGCCATATCTACCACCTAATTAAGTTGGGCAGCCGAAATGTTATTAAAGTACGGTTATGGAAGAAAACGGAATAAAATTCCAAGTTGGTTCTAGAAATTTCTACCCAGCCATTCAATTATTCTCTTGTCAAGCTCTGTGTTGTTCAGCATGTCGGTTCCGTGGGCGCCGGTGCCCGACAGGATGAAAAGCTCTTTCCTGCCTTTCGCGAAGAAATACATGTATTTGGCCGCATCCGCGGAGGACGTATCGCCTTCTGACGCAATAAGCATGACAGGCTTCTCGTATAGGGTGATGAAGTAGTCCGCAGGCACGCCCTTGTAGTTCATGCCCGGCGAAAGCAGGACAGCAGCGCGGGTATCGTCGTCTGCCAGGGCCTGGTTCAGGGCTATGCTCGACCCGATGCTTGCCCCGACCACTGCGAACTCCACTTTGCCTCTCTCTTTCAGGAATGCCTTGGCAGCCTTCGCGTCGAGGAGCATGTTGCTGAACTCGTCTTCGGGAAAGTCCTGCCAGTGCCGCGTCTGGTTGTATTGAAGCGTGCTTTCCCCGTGGCCGCGCATGTCCAAGGCAAGCACGGTGTAGTTGTTTTTGTTCAGCTGCTGGGCGAAATCATTCCAGGAATCTTTGCCGCTGCCCAGCATGTGCAGCAATATCACGGCTTTCTCGCTGCCCTCGTAGTAATTCCCATGAATCAGGAAGTTGTCATCGGTGCTGAAAGAAACCTTCTGCGCGGCAGGAAGCTGCTGCACGCAGCCCGCGACAACTACAGCGAGGAGCAGCACAGCAATGCCTCTCATAAGCAGAAAATGATGAGAAAATTTTAAATCCTCTGTTGCACAAACCTAACTGATGAAAGGCAAAATCTTCTTTCTGCTATTCGCCGCGGTAATAGCTCTGGGATGCGTGCAGCAGGCGGGCCGGAACGAAACGGCGCAGCCGAACCAGATGGGACCGGAGGCGCAACCAGGCGTCAAGCAGTTCAGCATGATAATAGGCCATACGTTCTACAATCCCGCAACCCTGACTGTCGATAAAGGCGACACTGTTGTGATAAAAGCCGTTGCGGCGCCGGGAACAGCCTCGCACTTGCATGGAATAACCATAGACGAGTACGGCGTCAACGAGGCTGTCGCGACCGAGGACACGAATAATCCCCAGATAATTCAGTTTGTTGCAGACAAGGAAGGCTTCTTCACCATTTACTGCAAGACATGCTGGAGCGGGCCTTATGGCCGGGGGCATCCCGACATAAGAGGAGTCCTGGAAGTCAAACCATAGTTTAAAGGGAATGAGGTTAGAAGGAGAGAACCGTAGGTTCTTCTCCTCTTTGGAAGTGAAGCCATGACTGCCCTGAATTTCTTCTAGAAATTCAGTCCAGACCGTATTAGGGTGTATCTGATGAAGCTTGACGTCTATCACTACATGATTATTTTCCTTCTCGCGGCCGCGGGAGCGGCGATGTACCAGGCGCAGCAATTTTATCCGCAGGTGTTCGTCATCCCTGCCGTTGCTGCTGTCACCGAGTTTGCAATACTCTATTACAGGACAAGGCGGAAAGAACTGCCTCTGTCCGCGATAATATCAGGCCTGATAATAGCCTCGATAATGCCCCAGCTTAGCCTGGTCGCGCAGGCAGCCGCCGCGCTTCTTGCCGTGGTGCCGAAGCAGGCGGTGAAAATGTGGCGCGGCTCGCATATCCTCAACCCGGCGGCTTTCTCGGTTCTCGCGACATCGCTTTTGTTTTCCGCGCCGCCTTCGTGGTGGATAGGGACTTCCCCCGTGGTCCTGATATTCCTTCTCACGGCGAACATGGTGAACAGGCTTCTCATATCCGTGAGCTTCTACGCCTTCTTCCTGCTGTTCCGGGGAAGCCTCGCCCTTGATTACACGGCGATATTCTTCGCCCTGGTGATGGCCGTGGAGCCCAAGACCACCCCTGTTTCGCAGAAGGGCATGCTTGCTTTCGGCGTCTGGATTGCTATCCTTGCTTTTCTTGTCCAGTACGCGGCCCTCGGCATAGACCCGCTAATTGTATCGCTGCTTGTGATGAACGTTTTCACGAAAATGCTGAACAAGCTAAAGTAGCGGAAACCCGAGCGCACCCAGCAAAACCAGCAGGAACGGTATATGCAGCAGGTAAATTGCAAGCGAGTTTCTCCCCAGAAATACCATGGAGGATGCAAGAAGATTTTTCGTTTCCTTTATCCTGAAATTTCTTTTGCCGTGCTTGTAAAGAGCGCTGCCTGCTGCCATGCCCAGTAGAAAGATGCCAAACCACGGCAGCAACGGAAAGTAATCTAGCGTCGCGAAGCCGTGAGGCTGCAGCCCGAGCCACAGCAGCCACGGGGTGTCAAGAGAAAAGCCGCTGAGATAAATGCCGGCAGCGGTCAAGGCAAGCCCGAGAAGGACGTTCCATTTCCCGAGCCGGAGGAAGAGCGGAGCCATGATAACGGAAGCCCCTATCAGGTGCAGGATGCCGAACAGCACGGCCTGATGAGGAACAAAGGCCCACGTGGCAAGCGTTATGAGCATGCCAAGAAGAAAAATGGAAAGGCCTCGCCTCAGATATTTCCCGTGAATGCCTTTCTTGCCGGTTCTTGCATAGCTTATTGCCAGCGATATTCCCGCTATTGAGATGAACATCGCGCCGACGAAGCGCGGGAACCAGAACCAAAAAAATTCTCCTGAAACGATTTCAGAAATTCCGAAAAAACGCAATGCGAATGCGTAATTGAATATTATCATCAACAGCACTGCACAGCCGCGTGAAAAATCAAGCTCCCAGAAGCGTTTTGACATATAATTAAATTTGCAAAGGAACGTTAAAAGCAGTTATTTCAGAGTGAATTTTATTCTTTCAAGTTCGTCTATTTTTCTCTTTGCGGATTTTAGGTATCTGTATGTTTTCTGTATTCTGATGGCAACCT
>JACQIH010000019.1 GCA_016198625.1 Candidatus Aenigmatarchaeota archaeon | reverse complement strand
TCGGCTATCGCCAAGGAAACCGAGGATACGGCGCTCAAAAGCGCGCTTGTCCTGGAACTTGTGAAGCAAAAGGTGCCCGAGCGTGCGAAGCCCGCTATACAGCGCGCGATAGACAACTCTCTTGAAAAGAAGGCGCGCATAAAGGCGGAAAGGAAAATATCGGGGGAAATCGAAGTCCGCGAAACAAATCAGCCGCCCCCGGGAATCCTGGTTGCGGAAACCCTCCCCGTGCCGTCCACGAAGGAAGAGCTTATTGAAAAGGAGGCGGGAAAGGAAATCGTGCAGGAAACGAAGAGGCAGGAAAAGCGCAGGCAGAGCATCGAGGCTGTGAAGGAGCGGCTCGGCGCCCTTAAAACAGATATTGCAATACGGCCGTAATGGCGCAACTATTTATCCCTTTGAGGCTTCTTGTATCTCATGGTGAAATTCGCCCACCTTTCCGACATCCACCTGGGCGCGTGGAACAGCCATCCCGACCTGCGCGAATACCCGCTGCGCGCGTGGGAAACTGCGGTGAGCGCCTGCATCACAGAAGGCGTTGATTTTGTCGTCATCGCCGGCGATTTCTTCGACACTTCGCTCCCGCCTATCGACGTCATGCGGAAGGCCGCTTCGGGACTGAGGCGCCTGAAGGAAGCGGGCGTGAGGGCATACGCCATAGCTGGCTCGCACGATTTCTCGCCCACGGGAAAAAGCATGCTCAACGTACTCGAGGACGCGGGCCTCCTGACGAACGTCGCGAAAATAAGCGAGAACAACGGCTCGGTTTCTTTGGAATTCACGCACGACCCGAGCGGCGCGAAGCTCTGCGGCATAATCGGACGGCGCGGCGCGCTCGAGCATTCGTACTTCGAGAGCCTCGACCGGTCCATCGAGAAAGAACGGGGGCCCAAGATATTCGTTTTTCATTCTGCGGTCAGCGAGATAAACGGAATGGAAGGACAGTTCGGCATATCCGCGGAGATGCTGCCGAGGGATTTCGATTACTACGCTTCGGGCCATGTCCATAGAGCCCATTACGACGAAAGGACGCGCATAGCGTTCCCGGGACCTCTTTTTCCCGCCGATTTCCAGGAACTGGAGAATTACGACAGCGGATTCTACATAGTGAATCTTGACAGCAATCTTTCTGCCGTGAAACGCGTCCCGGTCAATCTCTGCGGCGTGTCCGTGCTCAAGATAGACGCGAACGGCAAGACACCGGAGCAGGTGCGAAAGGAAGCCGAGCAGGCCGTCGCCAGGGAAAATCTCGAAGGCAGGATACTGCTGCTGAAGATAGAGGGGACGATTGAAGGCAGGCTTACGGACATAAACCTGAAGCCCGCGATAGCCGCGGCGACAGGCAAGGGCGCGGTCTCGGTGAAGAAGAGCCTCAAGGTAACGACGCGGGACATAGAGCAGACCCAGGTGAGGGAAAACGCGAGCATCGAGGACATGGAAAGGGAAATCATAACGAAGAATTCCGGCAAAATGAAGCTCACGTGGCTCGGCAAGGAAGGGACCGAGCGGCTCGTCATGGAGCTCATGGCCCGGCTGCAGGAAGAAAAGCAGGAAGACGAATCGGAAAAGAGCTACGCCGAAAGGATAAAGTCATCCGGACGAAAGGTGCTGGGGATTTAGAAGGGGAGCCGGAGAAATCAGCATGGAACGGACATCGGCTTCCGTTTTGATGATGTGAAGTATTATGATGCTGAAATCGCTGCGCATGAAGAACATAAGGAGCTATCCCAGCGCATTTGTAGAATTCCCGGAAGGCTCGACGCTGCTTTCCGGCGACATAGGGACCGGCAAATCCACGCTGCTCCTTGCCGCGGACTTCGCGCTTTTCGGCATCAGGCGCGGGGACGTGCAGGGCACGGATTTGTTAAGGCACGGCTCGGACGAGGGCGAAATAGAACTCGAGTTCGTGGTGGGCGACGACAATTATGCCGTGACGCGCACCCTGAAGCGCAAGAAGGATTCCGTGACGCAGGAATCCGGCTTCATCTCCGTAAACGGAAGGCGCAGGGAATTCACGCCGACGGAAATGACAGCGCGGATAATGGAGCTCATCGGATATCCGCAGGGGGCGAGGAACCGCCCCATATTCCGCTACACCGTCTATACTCCCCAGGAAGAGATGAAGAGCATAATACAGAGCGACGACAGGCTCGGGACGCTGAGGAAGATATTCGGCATCGACAAGTACGGCGTGATAAAGAGCAACGCGTCGCAGCTCAGCTCGCTGGTGCGCGAGGAGAAGCGCGGCCTCGAGGGGTACGCGCGGGACATGGAAGCGAAAAGGTACCAGCTGTCCGAAACAAAGGCAAGGCGCGAAGAGCTTCTTTCAAACCTACAGAAACAGTCGGCTGTCATTATCCAGGCGGAAAACGAAATACTCGCGAAACGCAACGAGCTCGAGAGGGCGAAAAAGGACGTGGAGAGATTTCTCATCCTGAAGAAGGACGCGGAAAGGAAGGAGAGCGACGCTGCTGCGCTAAACAGAAAAATCGAAAGAAACGCCTCGGAGATCGGCGAAATAGAGGGAAGGATATCCGCGAAGCAAAGCCAGCTTGAAAAGCTCAGCGCCGTCAGGAAACCCGACATGGGCATGGAGGAGATAAAGGCGCTGCTCGAGAGCCTCGAGAAGGAGCGGGGCAGGGCGGGCTACGAGAAGAGCAGGGCGCAGGCGTATGTCGAGGGGCTCAGGAAAATAATGGAGCGCGGCGTATGCGACGTATGCGGGCAGGCCGTCCATAACCGCGACAGCTTCGAGGCGGGCATAAAGGCCAGCGAAGAGCTGCTCGCCAGGCTTGAAAGCAGCGAGGCCGGGATGAGCGAGAAAATCGCGTCGCTGAGAAAAAAACAGTTCGACGTCAGGGAATACGAAAACGCGGCGGAGAGGATTGCCGAAGGAGAGCTGTACATAAGGGAGATGGAATCAAGGCGCTCCAGGCTTTCGTCGGAAAATTTGAGTGTTGAGGAAGAAATAAAGGCGCTTGAGAAGGAGGCGGAAAGGATACGCGAAGAGCTGGCGGACGCCGGAAGATACGAAGCCCTTTACAGGAAAACCGAGAAGGAATACAGCGACATGTACATGCTTTACGTGGGCGAGCAGAAGAAGAAGGCGTCGCTCGAGGCGCAGCTCGGCGAAACCGGCGCCCATATCGCGAAGCTGGAGCAGGAACTGGAGGAAAAGGAGAAGGCGCAGCAAAAATCAGCCATGCTGGGGGAAATCCTGGCGTGGCTTGACGACTGCTTCGACGCGCTGGTAGATTCCATGGAAAGGAACGTCATGCTCGCGATACAGAAGGAATTCAACGAGCACTTCCAGAAATGGTTTTCATTGCTGATGGCCGACGCGCTTTCGGTGCGGATAAACGAGGACTTCGCTCCCGTAATCGAGCAGAACGGCTACGAGACAGAGTACAGAAATTTATCGGGCGGGGAGAAGACGTCCGTAGCGCTAGCGTACAGGCTCGCGCTGAACAAGGTAGTGAATAACATAATGCATTCCATACAGACGAAGGACCTGCTGATTCTCGACGAGCCGACGGACGGCTTCAGCACCGACCAGCTGGACAGGCTGCGCGACGTTCTCGAACAGCTCGCGCTCAAGCAGGTCATAATCGTGTCGCACGAGCCAAAGATAGACACGTACGTGAACAATGTCATAAGAATCTACAAGGAAGACCACACGTCGCAGATAGCAACTTTGTAGAAAAACTCGGGAAAAGCAAGGCTTTTATTAGAACGAGCGGCTTGCGCCGTCGCACGCGTACGGAACAGGCGGGGTAAGAGGCACCCTGCCGATCTGGTTGTAGGGAATTCTCAAGATTTTAAGGCCGGACAATTCTTCAAAATGCCTCTGCGCGAGCCGGCTTATCCTGCGCTGGAACGTCGCGAAAGGCCTGTTCTCTCCCTTGACAAAGAGATAATCCAGCTCGTCATTCCTCCTGTCGGACGCCGGGAACGTAGGCAGATTTCCCGGCCGCATCGGCAGGCATCCCTGCCTGAGATAAGATACAGGAATAACGCTCTGGATGATTACGACCTGACCGGTTGGTTGGCTGCTTGTCGAAGGAGCGGTCTCCGCTGCTCCCGCAACTACAGGAACTGGCTTTCCAAGAAAAGCGTCAAGAGCCGCATTAAGTTCCACCACATAGTTGTTCATAGATTTTCCCGGGGGCACGGTCATTACAAGATAAGGAATGCCCAGCACGTCAAGGTCTCCGGCTTTTCTTCGGATCTCCTGGTATCTTGACGGGTCTTCCAGATAAATGACATCTATTACACCGAGACCCCTCCCGCCGTCCAGGCGCACGACTGCATCAAAATTCCGCGTTTGTGTTCGGAATTCCAAGCCTCTCTGCTTTAGAGTCTTATATAGCTCGCCTTCGGCCTGTGCCTCGGTTGTTACGACTCCGCCCGATGCGCTCGGATACTGCATCCCGAATAAAATATTCGAAGAATTCACCGCTTGAAGCAGCGGATAAGGCTTCACTTTGTTCGCTTCAAAAGCCGGATGGGAATTCTGCGCAGAGACAGGCAAAAATGGGGACTGGGGATCAAAGCCGACATAGAAATCGCCGTACGCCTTCGGCAGCACCACAGACGACGCCTTTGCGCGATATGGCACAAACAATTCCCGGACAAGAGAAGGAACCAATCCCGATGCAGCGCCCGCCGCCGCGGCCGCGGATGTCCCGAGAAACTCGCGCCTAGTAAGCTGACTCATCGAAATCACCGGACAGAAGGAGGACGAAGCTTTCCAGACTCTGATTACATTATCTATCACACAGAACTTATTTAAAAAATTCGTCTCGTGGAACGGAATTCCGCAAAACTGTTCAGGCATTCCACTATTTTTTCGCGGGATGCCTGGCTGCCATCTCAAGCATTCCGCCCAGAACGGATTCCGGTTCATTTGGCGAAAAGAAAAATCCTTCGATGGCTCGATAGTGAGCGCGATTGGAAAGGTCAACGAGATGCTTTGCTTCGGTGAAATCCCGGGAGACGCGGAAAACCACATCAATACCCTGCTCCGGCGAAATCAGCGTTACGGCGTATGGGAGACCGTCAATATTCCAGTTTCTGACAAACGCTCCTGCTGCGGGCCGGGAGGCTTCGGCGTAACCGGTCTGTCTCAGAAAATCGTGGAGCCTGTCCTGCGCTTCCGTCGCTAACACTCCTGTCCTTTCGGAAAACACGTATCTAAAGCTGTACGGTCCTGTGATTATCACCGTAACGTTCGGCCGGTGCAAGACGGTCCGCGTCTGCAAATCGCAGCTGCGGGCGCCTTCGTACGTCAGAGAAATCGCGACATTGCCCGGAAACCGCATATGCAGATTGTCGCAGCTTACGATCCTCTCCCGGATATGATGGGCGTATGCGGTTCCTGGAAGAATTTGCCGTAGGTTCAGGTATTTCTCATCAGCGGGGGCTATAAGAGGCGGCCTTTCCGTATTGACGCGTATAGCAGGACCGCCCAGAGCCATAAGTAGTGAAGAAACTATGCCCAGCCCTGCACCGGCGGTCCTGTAATTTCTCATAAGAATAAGGTGCCATCAAAAGAAATTTATCTTCATTTCTTCGCCTTCTTGTGCAGCTTCTGCTTGCATGCGAAGCAGACGGGCTTGCCCGACTCCTTTATCTTGTCGACCAGCCTTATCTTGCTGCAGACGGAACACCGAGAAATTGAAAGTCTCATGCGAACACAATAATATGTTTTATGCGGGCTTCTTGCTATAAAGGTTTTTTCTTATCTCCTCGCTCCTCTCGATCATGGATTTCGCCTTCGCGACGCCCGCCTCGACGTACCCGATGAGGCGCTTCCGCTCGTACCTGCTCAGCTTCTGCTCCTCCAAGGTTTCCAGATGCGGCTCCACGGCATCGAGGACGCTCAGGATCTGGTAGCGAAGGACGCGGTTCCTCAGCTTCTTGTCGGCGCGCTCGCGCACGCGGTCGTATCTCCTGCGCAGCCGGTATATCTTGGGGAACCCCATCAAGCCGAGCAGAAAATCCCTAACGCCCATAAATTACTGTTTGTCGCGGCCTGTATAAATATCTACGGTCTAAAGCCCGTAGTATTTTTGCAGAAATGCAGAAGTATAATAACGGCTTAAAAGCCGTAGTATTGACTGCATTTCATGCAATAAAAAGAAGTGAGAATGGAATATGATATATGCCGGTCAAGATAGGCGCGGACGAGGCGGGCAAGGGCGACTATTTCGGGTATCTTGTTGTCGCCGCCGTTGCCGCTGACGAAGCGGGCGAAGCCAAGCTCCGCGCCCTGCGGGTGCGCGACTCCAAGCTCGTGAGCGACAACGAAGTCAGGCGGCTCGCAACGCTCGTGAAAAAGGTCTGCAGGCACGAAATCGTAAAGATATCGCCGGAAAAGTACAACGCCCTTTATTCAAAGTTCAAAAACATGAACAAGATACTCTCGTGGGCGCACGCCCGCGCGATAGAGAACCTGCTCGAGAAGAGCGAAGCCCAAGTGATTATCGTCGATAAGTTTGCCGACGAGAGCGTTCTGAAAAAGCAGCTGTTCGAAAAGAGCAGGAAGGCGAAGGTCATCCAGACCGTCCGGGGCGAGCGCGATATCGTGGTCGCCGCGGCTTCGATTATAGCGAGGGCCGAGTTCCTGGCGACGCTGCGCTCGCTGTCGCTGCAGGTGGGCTACAAGCTGCCCAAGGGCGCGGCACACGTCGATGAAGCGCTGAAATTTCTCACGGAAAAATACGGTCCTGACGTCCTGGAAGGCATCGCGAAGCTGCATTTCAGGACGACCAAAAGACTCAGCGCAGGCAAGAACGGACACGAGAAGAAATGAATCACTGCCGGCCCTTCATCTTCGCGACCTCGAGGAGCTCGCCGCTGTTTAGCAGGGCGATAGCCGCCTTGCTGCCCAATATTTCCACCTTCACTATCTTGTCGGGATTTTTCAGATCCACTTTCGGCTTGTCTATGCTCTCGGTAAGCCTTTTTATGAGCTCCGTGGTGGAGAGAGAATCGTAGCCGCGCTTCGCGAGGTCCATTTTCCACTTCTCTCCGTCGTCAATCCTGTCGTTCATTTCAGCCAGAGCCGTGGCTATCTGCTCGACATCCGACGACACCCATTTTTCCAGCGGCACCCAGCGCTGGGTGTATTTGAATTTCTCCGGGTCGTCATTGCACAGCCCGGCCAGCCGCCTCACCACGTGCTTGGAGTCGCTGACGCTCAGCAGGAAGACGCCTTCGCTGTCGCTTTCCTCGAATTCCGCCTTCTCATCTATCTCCTCAAGAAGCAGCCTCACTTCCTGCATGGCCCTGCTCCTGTGGGCGGGCTCGTAGGTCACAAGCAGGTTCGCTTTCATAAAAAGTACTTTTCCGTGAAGGCTTAAAAAGCCAGCCAGGCGCGAGAGTTTTATCTTGCCCGACAGGCAAAGAAACTTAGGAGCATTGTTATGCCGAAACTGGGCGAGAAAGAGCGCGCTGTCCTTGTCAAGGGCGGCGTCTTCCCGAAGAAGAAAACCTACGACGAGATAACCAAGCGGAGCATGCGCTATTCAACGATGGAAGGCGCGTTCAATTCCGCGGGAGCGAGCATAGCCAGCACCTTCATCACACCTTTCGCGCTGGCGCTGAAAGCAACGAGCAACGACATAGCGCTGCTCTCGTCGGTGCGCATGCTGGGCGAGACGCTCGCCCAGATACCAGGAGCCCTGCTTACGCGGTACTTCTCGCGGAAAACTATATGGACGATGTCCTCCCTCGTTTCGAGGCTCCTCTGGATTCCTGTCATCCTGCTCCCGTTCGTCAACGCGGGCAATCCCGTGCATGTTTTCATCGCCCTGCTCTTCGCGATAAGCTTTTTCACGGCCCTGCGCGCGCCTGCTTGGAGCAGCCTCATGGGCGATATCGTGCCGGACGAGATGCGCGGAAGCTATTTCGGAAGGAGGAACATGCTCGCGGGCCTGGCGGGCCTGACGGCAACGCTCGCGGCGGGAGCGCTGCTCGCCGATTACGGTTTTTCCTTCGTATTCGTCCTTTCTGTTATCCTCGGACTGCTTTCGATATACTTTTTCGCGAAGATGTACGAGCCTCCGACTCCGGTCATCTACCATTACAGGCACTCATTCACGCTCAACATAAGCGACATAATAACGAGCGTGAGGGTTAACAGGAATTTCGTTGTCTTCACCCTGTTCATGGCTTCGATGAGCCTTGCCGTCAATGTTGCGGCGCCTTTCTTTGCGGTGTACATGCTGCGCGATTTGAACATAAGCTATCTCTGGTTCGGCGCCCTGGTCGCCTTCGAAGCCCTGGTCACGCTCATTTTCCAGCCTTACTGGGGCAAGCTGAGCGACCGCTACGGCGAGCGGAAAATCCTGGCTGTCACGGGAGCCATGGTATGCATCGTGCCTTTTGCCTGGCTTTTCGTCTCGTCGCCGTTTCACATACTCGCCGTCAATTTCATTTCGTCTTTCGCGTGGTCGGGATTCGACCTCGCCGCGTTCAATTTCCTGCTCGCGGTGACGCCGAGCGACAAGAGACCGCAATACGTTGCGAACAGCATGTTCCTGCGCGGGATAGCGACCGTCGCGGGGATGATGGCCGGCGGCTACCTTGCCATGCGCGTGGAATCGTCAAGCCTGCTGTGGCTCTACGGGCTGCAGATAATTTTCCTGGCTTCGTTCCTGCTGCGCGCCGCTTCGCTCGCGCTCATGGCGTTCGTCCGCGACGTCGGGGTGAGGCAGAGCGACATAATACCTGTGCGCTACGTGTTCTGGCGCGCGGTCGCGGTGGAGCCCGCGCAGGGCCTCAGGCACGCCGTGGATTACACCTTCCGCTACCCCTACGAACTCGCCAAGGTGAAGAAACTGCTGAAGAAATAATCGGAAAATCATCAGGCCGTCTTTCTGCTGATCCTGTACATTCTCTCGCATGTACGGGCGAGCGCATCGACGTCCGAATCATTGTCAAACTCGCCCAGTTCGCGCAGCAGCTGATCCCTTACCACCACGACTTCCTCCATGTCGTGACCCCTTATCGTCAGCATCGCATACCTGTCGGTCTCGATATAAAGCACGCGCAGGCTCCTGATATCAACGGAGTAAGTCGGATATCCTTCCACTTCGATGTCGTTCGCTCGCATATATCTCCTGAACGTTTCGGAGTTTTTCCGTGCGGAGGCTATGGCGACGCAGAATTCCTTGCCGTCTGGTTCAGAGAAAAGAAGCAGCTTCTTGCTCATTTCAAACACCGATAATATTCAAGTGTGCAAAAGTGTTTGAAAGAAATGCTCAGGCTTTAGTCAGGTTCATAAGGCATTTCATGCTACTTTAGAAGAAAGCCAAACCCTTAAATCACTTCTTTATCCTCATGCTGTCGCGGCATTGGTTGCAGATGTAGCCGAGCGCCGCTCTTTCCAATTTACCGCCGCACATCGCGCATTTGCCCGGGACGGGCTTGTCTTCGAGAGAGCCGAGAGCCATGAGAATCACTATTAGAAATAAAATGGGTTGAAATTATAAAAGGTTGAAAGGAGCTAAACTATTCCATTAAGTGATAAGCATCAGTACGCCTGACTTTTCTTCCTTTAGTCAGTCCTTTCAACGCCGCGTCAATATCTTCTCGTGAATAACCTCTCAATTGCGGGGCGGCGTATATAGCGTCGATTGTTTTATCACCTTCACTAAGAACGACTTCAATCCAGCTTTCTAGACTTGTTCGCTCCCTACGATTGGTGCTGTCTATGACGCCCATACATTCGCCTTGGCATTTACGCTAATAAAGCTTCCGAAGGCGCGGGCGTACATCAACCTTAAAAAGTTCAGCGACGTTTATACCACTAGAATTTGGTGCTATAATGGGATTGCTCGACCTTTTCAGGAAGAAGAAAGAAGAACAGCCTGCTCC
>JACQIH010000023.1 GCA_016198625.1 Candidatus Aenigmatarchaeota archaeon | reverse complement strand
GGCTTCGGCGACTTCCTTATCTTTATTACCGCGCCGTCCTTCCACGCGTAGCTGCATTTGATGGCGGCGTTTATCAGCGCCAGGAGGAAGAAACCGGCGTTGCCCTCCATCTTCTTGATTTCGTCCTCGAAGAAAGCGATGTCTTCCAAAGCGTATCTTGAAAATGCCTTGTAGAAAAGCGGCGGGAATTTCTTCTGCAGCCTGACAAATTTCTTTCTAAGAAGCTCTTTTGCCTGCTGCCTCAGCTCTTCGATATTGTAATCCCGGGTTTTCACGCGCGACGCGAAAACGCCGACGGGCTGGACGTCGCAGCCGATGCTGCGCATCCCGCGCTGCTTGCACGCCAGAAGAGTTGTTCCGACTCCACAAAATGGATCAAGAACTAAAGAGCCTTTTTTTACCTGCAAAAAATCCAAAAGCCAGAAAACAAGCTGCTTCGAAAACCCTTCCTTGTAGTAGAGCCAGTTGTATACGGGCTCCGCCTTGTTAGGGACGAAGGTTGCGGCTGGACCGAGTTCGGGTTTTGGTTCAAGCAGTTCTGCGTATTTTCGGGATTCTTCGATAATGGACATACGATTAAATTGAGAGATAATTTTTTAATCCCAGAATGAGGAAGCAATTACTATCAAGTTTATTTCAAAGATGGACTCGGGGGGATTCGAACCCCCGGCTTCTTGCTTCGGCGAATTTCAATGCCATGCAAGTGTCATTCCACTAGACCTCGAGCCCGGCGACTCCTGTTCAAATTACCTTCGTAAACAATTCAATGGACTCGAGGGGATTCGAACCCCTGGCCTCGACGTCTTTCTAACCACTTTCTTTCCGTCACAAGCAGAACTTACGTTCTGCTGTGCAACAGAAACTTCGTTTCTGTTTGCAACGCTTTCTTTTTAAAGAAAGGGTTGTGCGAACGTCGCGTCATTCCACTAGACCACGAGCCCTTAGCTCTCTGATGATAGTCTCCACAATCTTTTCAGGCTTTTTATTGCCCGTGTCAAGAACAAGGTCGGCTTCCTTTTCCTGGTCGAAATAGTCAAATCCGTATATGCGCAGCCAGTTCGTCCTTTCCAGATTCTCCCTTTCGTTAATCTTCCTGGCCGCTTCCTTCAGGCTTGTTTCATCGCGGCCCGCGGATCTTTGTATCCTGATTTTCTTCGGCGCCTTGAGCCACACGGAAAGGTCGTATAAGCCTCTCGCGAGCCTTATCTGCAGCTTCCCGTCGATGACGATATCGCCGCCTTTCGCCTTCTCCCTCGCCAGGACGTCGCTGCCTATGTGGAACTTCCTGCTCGAGCCTTTCTTCGTTTTCCACATCATTATGCTCTTTTCCGTTTCCCTGGCGGCTTTCTTTATGTGGCCTTTGTTGTAGTCGCCCACGGAAAAATGCTTCAGCCGCAGCTTTTTCGCGAGCAGTTTCGCGGTCGTTGATGAGCCGCATCCTGGCTGGCCCGAGATGACGATAACAGGCATTAGAATAATTGCCGGATATGGTTTAAATCCATTTCATTTTATTGGTTAATCCATGGCCAAAAAGAGGAAGGACACGAAGATACTGATAATCGCCAAGCAGAACAAGCTCGGCATAAGGCTCGCGAAGAAGCTCGAGAAGCAGCTGAAGCCCTTCACCGACGAGATATACTTCGATCGCTCGACTTCCCTCCGGGCGGGCATGCGCGGCACGTCGGTGAAGAAATTCGACGGCGACATCATAATAACCATCGGCGGCGACGGGACGCTTCTGTGGACGTCCCAGCAGATAGAGAAGCCGGTCCCTATCCTGCCCGTGAAGATAGAGGGCCACGGGTTTCTGTGCACGACGACGTACAAGGAGCTTTCCCAGAACGTGCGCCGCATCTTCACCAAGGACTACAAGGTAGTGGAGCGCACGAGGATCAAGTGCTCCAAAGGGACGCTGGGGCTCATAGAGAAATTCTTCCACAAGGAGTATCCGCTGGCGCTGAACGAGATCGTGTTCGCCAGGAAGAGGCCGTCGAAGATCCTGGAGATAGAGTTCAAGCTGGACGGCGTGCCGTTCCTTTTCAGGGGCGACGGCCTGATGTTCTCGACGCCTTCCGGCTCGACGGCGTACAACGCCTCGGCGGGCGGGCCCATCATAGACGCCAGCCTCGACATCATAAGCATAGTGCCGCTTTACCCGTTCTACTCGAGGATAAAATCATTCGTCATCCCGCCCAAGAAAGTCGAGGTGACTGTCAAGAACGGGGAGTGCTCGGTGATAATGGACGGCCACGGCGGGGAATACGTCAAGCCGAACACGACGTTCATCATCGAGAAGGGCTCTCCGCTGAAGGTCGTCATCCTGAACGAGCAGAACACCTACCAGAAGGTCAAGAGCGAATTCTTTATCTGATTTTAAAAGGAGCGCGCACAAAGGGAAATGAGAGTCAAGAGAGAGAAACCGCGAGGTTTCTACTCTTTGGAGGGACGGTAGCTTAGCCTGGCTAGAGCACTCGAAGGGGTTAATTTCTTAATCCTTAGGTGAAACTGATAATCGAGAGGTCGCCCGTTCAAATCGGGTCCGTCCCATCAAACTTTCTTAAAAAGAAAGTTTGACCAAAGAAGGAAGTTTGAAAGCGGGAAGAAATCACAACACGCAACCATTACGATGCGACCGCAGGATCCATTCTTAAATAGGTTTTTTGTTTATTGAGTTTAATGGCACTGGCAACTGTGGAGTCTAGGGTCGGGCAGCGGGTACATGCCGTTGTTCGAAAGAAGCCAAAGGCGCTGCTCGTCGGACTTCAGAACGAGGAGTTGCCTTTAGAGCTTCGGGACAGAGAATTAATAACCGTCAGGGCTATTCTTCGAAACCACGGCTACGATTCTTGGGAAGCCCGCAGTTGCTCAGCGGCTCTGAATGAAATACAGCAGCAAATGTTTGACCTTTATATTTCCGACATAAGCTTCCCGATGACGGACAGAGAGACGTACAGAAATGAGCTGGCTCCTTTTCAACTTAACCGGATTCTCGAAGTGGCGTACCGGGGCGGCCGTTTTAATTACACCGTGATTTCCGATCAACGCGCCGAGCCAGAACTACCAGGAACCGTAAAGGTAATTTGGAGAGAACAGCTTACCGAAGACCTCCCAAAATACCTCGACGAACTGAACGGACGCTAATCACGCCCGCATCACGAAATAAATCCCGGCTCTTTTTAATAGGTTTTCTGTTTAATACGTTCCAATTACAATGCCCATGACATTTGGGACGTGAGCAAAAACCGATGGTACACTCACCGGCATCTGGAGGAAGGTCAGCGCTCCTCATAGGGCTCCAAAATAGACCCTCGGCTAACGAGTTAATAGCTGTCAGAGATATCCTGCAAGACCACGGCTATGATTGCCGGGAAACCGGCGACTACTTTTCTGCTATCAGTCTGGCACTGAATCCGGAATTTGATGTCTATATTTCCGACCGGGAATTCCCTATCACGGATATTGATAACTCCAGGAATCGAATAGCTCCCAGGAATCTTCGCGATTTTTTGTCGCGGCATTATCGTGCATTCAATTACGCCGTGATTTGTGACAGGCCCACTGACACGGAACTGCCCGAGGGCGTAAAGATTCTTTGGAGAAAGAGGCTGCGAGAAGAACTTGTCGAGTATCTCGGAAAGCTGCGCGGGCCCTAATCACGCCCGCGGGGCGGGCGCATTACGGGGAAGGCTTTTAATTCTTTAAGGCGTTCTATTATTTGCCTGAGGTGTCACTTCGGAATGATAAAAAATGCTTTAGTATTGTCCGTCCTGGCTGTGCTGCTGCTCGCTGCAACAGCCGAAGCCGCCGCCGTCAGGATCGGCGTCACCACGTTCAGCCCGGTAAGCCCTATTACAACGACGGGAACATTCACCGGCACGGTGATATTCACGGGCACGGGAACTTTCACCATATCAGGCTCGTGCGCGAGCGCCGGGAGCGGAACCTTCACGGCAACCGTGACTCCGGGCTCGGTAGTGGTCGTGGGGACGGGAACGTGCGCGGGCTCGGGCGTATTTACAGGCAGCGGGGCATTCAGCGGCACCCTGCGCGGCACATTCATTGTGACGGGAACGCTCGTCTTCACCACGCCTCCGGCTCCGGCGGCGAACAGCGTCCCCGAGACGACGCTGGCCGCAACGCCGATTTCGGGCAACGCGCCCCTGACAACAGTATTCACCGCGTTATGCCAGGACCCCGACGGCCTCATCGCCAGCTGCGTGCTCTCTTTCGGCGACGGGACCACGCGGATTCTATCTAATATACAGGTTCCCCAGACAATACAGCACACCTACATGAGGGAAGGGAACTTCCTCGCGACGCTCGCCGCTGTTGACAACGCCGGCGCGCAGGACCAGACTCCTGCTGTCGCGACGATAAGCGCTGCCGCGCTTAACAGGGACCCCCAGACGGAGCTTTTCGCGACGCCTATTGATGGCAGGTCGCCTTTCGAAGTGACGTTCCTTGCGGCGTGCAGGGACGACGACGGGACGATTTCGTCCTGCGAGCTCGAGTTCGGCGACGGAGAGCGCGCTGTTCTGCAGAACATGGAGTCGCCGCAGACGGTCATGCACCAGTATGTCAATACAGAAGACGTGAAGATAATCCGCGCAGCTATACTGAAGGCAAGGGACGACAAGGGGGCATCAGACCAGACGCCTGATGTGCGCCTTATCAACGTCCTGCCGGGATTCGACAAAAGGCCTGAAACTTTCCTGGAAGCGTCGCCGAGAAGGGGCAAGACGCCGCTTGAAGTGACGTTCATCGCCATGTGCTTCGACGCCGACGGCGAGATAAGGGACTGCGAGATAAACTTCGGCGACGGGGAAACCGAGGAGCTGCTCAACACCGAGAAGCAGCAGGAAGTCACGCATGTCTATACGAATACAAGGCTCGACGAAATCAAGTTCAAGGCGGAGCTGAAGGCTACGGACGACGACGGGTTCAACGACGTCACGCCCGCGGAAGTCCAGGTCATCGTGGAAACGGACATAGGCAGGGCGCCGAACACGATTCTTTCGGCGACCCCGCTCGGCGGTCCTTCGCCGCTCGTTGTGACATTCACGGCGCGCTGCACGGACCTTGAAAAGCGCGTCACGCAGTGCAGGCTCGACTTCGGCGACGGCACTGCGCAGTCGCTGCCTCTCAACGAGGACGCGCACACGGTGAAGCATATATACCGCTCGGGCGCGAAGCAGACGTTCGTGGCCAAGCTCGACGCGATGGACCACGAGGGACTCATAGACCTGTCGCCCGATACGCTGAACATTGTTGTCAATGAAGCCGCGAGCCTCGCGCAGGAAAAAACGTTCGAGTTCAGCTTCGACGTGAAAAACACCGTTGAAAGCAGGCAGCTGTCCGCGAGAAAAAGACTGTCCAGCGCGTTCCTGTTCGGCGGGAGCGAACTAAGAATGAGGATACCTAAATCGCATGTTGATAGAGTCGTTCTGGAAGTCGCCGACACGAACAACCTTAACGACCTTGTGATATCGATGGACAGCGACGAGATATACAGGGACGAGCCCGAGAAAGGCACCTACACCATACCTGTCGGCGAGGATTTCGAAGGGACGCTGCGCGTCCGCGCGGAGTCGCCGGGCATAACGCGCTTCTGGGAGAGCAATTTCTACGACGTGCGCGTCACCGTATTTTACAGGGAAAGGACGGAGCAGTTCAGCGAGCAGAGCTTTACCGTACCGACTCTGCTGGGCCTGGAAAGGGCGGAGCTCAGCAAGCCTGCGGGCGTGACCGTGACGCTGAACGAAGTTCCCGTCGAATCCGGGGAGATAAGCAGGAATTTGATACAGCAAACCAACACGATACGCTTCGGCGCGGAGCCTGACGCGGCCGTCGCAGGCAAGGCGTTCCTCATACTCAGCTACAGCGAGCAGCGGCCTGCGGGAGCCGTCTCGTTCCTGGCTTATCCGGCGCAACTGAGGGATCCGTGATTTCAGAAGGAGATATCACATGCCTACTTTGTATGTCAATGCATCGCTGGACCCCAGGATGCTATTCAACGAGTTATCTTTAGATGAACTAATGCACGGCGACGAGCCAATGAAGGGGTACAAAATAAGGAGGAACCTGCTCCAGCTTTTTCGTTTTGCCCCTGTCGGCATAGTGGAAGCGCAGCCCGAACAAAATTTCCCCTGGTGCAAGAGGCCGTTTAATAATTACTGAGGAAGAATAAGATAAGCGTATCTCAAGGGATTCGTGATGGTTGTAAAGGAATTTTCTGAAGAATCTCCTCTTAATGCTCAGACAGCTAGTTCCCTTCGGCTTAGATGCGTCCATCTTTCCTACCTAGGACGCTGTACCCCAATGGACATCGCGGTTGCAGGATACCTCTATAATGATATGCACGGCCGCGGAAACAACATCGAAATAGTTCCTCTCTTTAGGGATGATAATTTGTATTTATTGGATGGAATAGGAACAGAAACGAATGAAGAGATATTGGCAGCTCTCCAAGACTTCGCAGTCTTCTTGGATTTTTACAAGGGAACATTAAGACCTCGAACCGTCAAACATTAATTCTTTTATCTGCTTTATCTTGATACCAAAGTGATGAAATGTCCTATATTGCCGCAGTATCGTTTTCGATGCCTGTGCCAGGAAGAAGCTCACCAGTCTTGGGAAGGGTTTATTCCGAGACGGATTTTCTTATCGGCCATCGGGCAGCAGAAAAAGC
>JACQIH010000018.1 GCA_016198625.1 Candidatus Aenigmatarchaeota archaeon | reverse complement strand
GCTTGTAGTCCTCCAGCGTCAGCTTCGTTATGGGCCTCACTACCGTTATCTCGATGCCGTCGCTGAAAGGGCGGCGCGCTATGGCTATCCTCATGTCGCCCATCTGGACAACCGAGGCCGCATGGCCGCCTATTTCTATGAAAGTATCTTCCTCGTAGCGCGCGGCGTCCATGATTTCCTTGATTATCTGCTCCAGTTCTTCCGCCGTGAGGCGCTCCTCGCGCAGTTTCACAAGCTGAAAGCGCCCCGGCTTGCCGCGCTTGGCCAGAGGGACTGTGCCTTCCTTCAGATGCAGGGACATTGTGTCCGGGGTCAGCATGCCCGAAAGCCGCGTATCGACCTTCTTCTCATAGGGCGCGAAGTAGCGCGTCTTGACGCCTTCCGCCTCGCACGCCATGGACTGGACGTAGTCAGCCGTGTAAAGCACGGCCCCGTGCTCGCGCGCGATGTCGACTATCAGGGCGTCAATCCTGCCGTATTTCGCTAATTGTATTTCCTCCATGGTCTGCCTGCGGCCGATTTTGCTGAACTTGATGTCCTTGTCGCCCAGTTCGCGGAGCTTTTTCAGCTCTTCGAGGCCCTTGAAGCCTATCTCGCGCCCCTTCGACGCCTGCGCGCGCAGCTCCTCGACGACGAACTCAGGAATAATCAGCTCGACTTCCTTCAGTTCCCCTTTGGATATGAGGTCCGTGAGGATGCCCGATATGATAATGCTCGTGTCCGGCACAATTTTTTCCATGAATTCTCAACTCGTTAAGACGGAATGGAAGATCCAAGCGTGCCAAAGGCAATTTCAGCCTGAAGCCAGCCTAGTCCCTGTCTTTCCGTTCCATATTTCTGACTAACTTACATCATTGGCATAAACTACCTTAGAAGTAAGAGCAATTATACTTGACGGGAGCCCTTTTAAAGCCTTCACCCCTTGTCAGGGACATCAAATAAATGCTTTGCTGCTTGCCAAAGGATGTTTTCCGCCACTAAAAGCTTTATATGGCGGTTGCTGCAAGAACGGATTAGTGGGTTAAGAACATGACGGTGTTGAAAATGAGAACCAAGACAAAGCTTCACGACGCCAAGGGCGTCAAGCAGCTCCGCAAAGGCTGCCCCAGATGCGGCTCTTACCGCACGTACAGCACGGACCTGGATTTCATCTGCATGGCGTGCTCGTACATCGTCGTCAAATCGTGACCAAGAGCGCGCGCCTTTTAGCTGAGGGGCTCAAATCATCTGCGCAATTTCTTCGACGGTTTTCAGCAGCTTCTCTTCTCCCGTCTTCATGTTTCTAAGCCTGTAAATTCCTTCTTTTGCTTCCTTTTCGCCGATTATCAGGGCGTAAGGCACGCCCTTTGCATTCACGTACTGCAGCTGCTTGCCCAGGTCGCGCTGCATCACGTCGTATTCGCAGCTTATTCCAGCTCTTCTCAGTTCCTTGGCTGCCTTCAGCACGGCCGGGCGGACATCGCCGGCGCCCGCGACGAAAACGCTGGTCTTCGTTTTCGGCAGTTCGAGCATCTTCTCGGCTTCCATGATATCGACAAGCCTCTCAACGCCGAAGGAAATTCCCGTGGCCGGAGTAGCCTTGCCGCCAAGCAACTGAATCAACCCGTCATATCGTCCGCCGCCGCCTATGCTTAACCTGCCGGCTCCTACTTTTATCTCAAAGACAGGGCCCGTATAATATTCGAGGCCGCGCACCAGTGACATGTCCGCGCGCACGTAGGTGCTGTAGCCGTAGCCTTTCATGGCCGCGAGCACGGAATCCAGTTCTGCCAAAGCTTCCCTCATCTCGTCGCTGCTTACCAGGGAACGGAGCTGCTCCATGCTTTTCACGGCGATAAAACGCATGATTTCCGTTACCTGCCCTGCTCCCAGCCCGGCTTTCCTGAGCTCGCTCCTGACCTGCTCCTCGCCTGCTTTCTCCAGCTTGTCTATGGCCCGGAAAACCTTCACGGGCTCCTTGACGCCTAAAGATTTTACAAACGAATCCAGTATCCTGCGGTCGCTGACGCGGACCTCGAACTGCTCGAATCCCAGAACAAGAAGGGCCTCGCAGGCAACGGCCATTATTTCAGCGTCCGCTTCGCTCTCGGGCGAGCCGACAATATCAACATCAGCCTGCCAGAACTCGCGATACCTGCCTGCCTGCGGCTCGTCGTAGCGCCATACCCTGCCTATCGCATACCTCTTGAACGGCTTGGGCAGCTGCGGATTGTTAGCGATGACACGCGCCAGCGGGATGGTCAGGTCGAACCGCAATCCAAGCTCGCGTCCGCCCTTGTCCTTGAAATAGAAAATTTCCTTTTTTATTTCCTCGCCGCCGCCCTGCTTCGCCGACAGCAGCGCCCAGTCCTCGAAAGCTGGGGTCTCAAGCGGCTCGTAGCCCCACTTTTCAAAAACGCTCCGCAGCGTATCCAGGACGGACTGCCTTCTCGTCATTTTTTCAGGCAGAAAATCCCTGGTCCCGCGCGGCGTCTGGAATTTGGGCATAGCAATCGCTCATAAT
>JACQIH010000020.1 GCA_016198625.1 Candidatus Aenigmatarchaeota archaeon | reverse complement strand
GGGATTTCTTCTGTAGCAAACCGGGTCAGGCGGGGAACCGAGCAGCCCTAAGTTATAGTCGGAATGCTCAGCGGTATCTGGGTGGAGCAAGAACTCCGGACAAACTTTTTGCAGCTTCTGCATCCACTGCGGGCGCGCCTCATTCAATCTTTTCTTGGAAGGAAAAAACTGGTCAAAAGAAATATATGGTCTGGACAGAATTGCGAAGCAATTCTGGGCAGTTATTTGCACGATATTGAGTCTTCTCCCGAAATCCCGACGACCCTGACCTGCTTCCCGGCGCAGGAACTACCGAGCGTGCACGTGCCTATCCCGGCAGCGGTTATGTTCCCGGCCGACCACGTGCATGCCTGGATTACGTCGGCCGCATACACCGAGAGCGTTGCCGTGTTGAGCGACCCGCTTCCTGTGTTCCTTACCACCACGGCGTCCCCTGCGGCGTTGTCAATCCTGAACGTCTGGCCTGTTGTCTGCGTCAGCCGCTCCGTTTCCTGCTGGGTCTGCTGCGCGGACGTGGCGAAAGACCGCTGGAAGAACCCGAAGGCGAACCCTATAATGGCCACCGTAATGAGAAGCAGAAGTATTATAGCAACGACCGGCGTTATCCCTTTTTTTTCCATGCCTATTCTCCGAATTTCTTTCTTTCGCTTTTGATTAAACTTTTCTTGTTCTTAATATTTTCTTTCCATAGAGGCTTTCTTTTAACCACAAACCTCTTTTGATTGAACTTTGGAGCAGCAAAGTTCATTAGCAGTTCTTCGGCGTCGAGTCGAACACTTCCGTCACGCATTCCGTGGAGACTATCACCTGCGAGAAGGAACTGCAGGTGACGTTAAGACCGCCGGAGCCTGATATGTTGAACAGCAGCGTTGTCAGGGAGCCCTTCGCGATGGCGGCGGGATAGGTTGTAATCGAGGCCGCCTCGATGCCCGTCTTGTTGTACATCTTCGCCGCGACGATGTTCTCGTTAATCTGCCCCGAGTTCCGCACGGTCACGCGGCTCTGGTTTGACGGGCCCGTGTCGAGGTAGACCGCCTCCACGTTGATGTCGGACGACGTGCAATTCACGGCCTGCGTCGTCCTGGTGGAGACCGTGGATGTCTGCTCCTTGGTTATCTGCGTGAACGATGTCGATACCACGAGCGAAATGAGGACCGTTATAGCAAGAAGCAGGACTGTCGCGATGATGGTGCTGACGCCTTTCATTTGAGCCACTTTTTTATTTTTGTGGAACCCTGCTTATATAGTTTTTTTGTCCCGCTTTCTCTCTATTCCAAAAATTCCTAGCAGTTCCTCGGCGACTGCCTGTAGAAATCGGACGTGCATTCCGTGGAAACGCGCACCTGGGAGAAGTTCGCGCAGCTCGTTATGGCTCCGGTGGTGTTGAATACAAGCGACTTTATGTCGCCGCTGGTTATGCTGAGCGGCAATGACGTATTGAGGGTCCCGTTCACGCCGGTCTTGCTCAGTATCTGCGCCGAGATGATCGTCTCGGTCGTTCTTCCCGAATTCCGCACCGTGACGCGCGATATGTTTGTGGCCGTCTCGAGATAGACGTCCTCTATCACTATGCCCGAGCCCGCGCAGCTTGTTATCGCCTCGGTCTTGTTCGAGACGGTCTTCCCCTGCTCCTGCGAGAGCGCCGATATCCACGAGGAAATCAGCGTGGCGATTATCAGGGTTATAGCTATAACCATGACGGTCGCGATGAGCGGCGAAACCCCCTTTAGAGGAGAAGAAACCTGCGGTTTCTCTCCTTCTAACCTCATTTCCCCTTTAGAAAATATTATTTCAGACATGCTCATTCTATCCTTCAGCAGTTCGTCGCCTTCTTCCTGTAGGTGTCGGTGCCGCACAGCGTTGATATTCTGACCTGCGAGAAGTTCCCGCACGCCGTCATGGTCCCGTTAAGCGCGAATTCTATAGTTTTCAATTCACCTTTCTTCAGCGTGAGCGGAATTGTGCTGTTCAGCGTCGCGTTGATGCCCTGCTGGTTCAGCATGAAGATGGATACGATGGTCTCGTCGACCTGGCCGGTGTTCCTTACATTCACGCGGGACCTGTTTGCCGGAAAGTCAAGATAGACGTCCTCTATCCTCATGTCCCTGCCTGCGCACTCGGTCAGCTCGGTGGAGCGGTTGGTGAGCGTCGTCTCCTGGTCCTTGGAGAGCCCCGAGACCCACGTTGATATCAGCGA
Organism: Candidatus Aenigmatarchaeota archaeon; assembly: GCA_016198625.1. Classification (GTDB taxonomy): domain Archaea; phylum Aenigmatarchaeota; class Aenigmatarchaeia; order GW2011-AR5; family GW2011-AR5; genus JACPJW01. The sequence goes on along the minus strand of JACQIH010000020.1, from coordinate 11,128 downwards.
GGCGATTATGACAGAAATGGCTATCAGCAGCACCGTGGCGATGAGCGGCGAAACCCCCTTCATAATAAGACCATGGTAAAACTCGGTATATATACTTTATCAGGGAAGCGGGGCAGAATGCAGTTCGGAGATGCAGCGAAGTTTCTAACAGTTTTGGAACACGACGTCGCTGCCGGGAAAGTTGTCCGAGGCGTCCTTGGGGCACGTCGTGCTCACGACTATGACCTTGTCTATGGAATTGTTTATTTCCGTGCATGCCGCCGTGGTGGCGTTGCTCACAGTGAGGACGTCCGTGGCGTTCAGTTCCTTCGACCCGTTCATCTCAAAAATAAAGAGCGTTCCGTTCGAGTTCAGGACGTTCGCGTCCCGGATGCTCACGGCCTTCTTGCCTGAATTCACGACGGTCAGCGTCAGGGTGTGCGACGTGCCCGCCGCGCAGTTTGAGTTGCAGTTGTAGGTCACGTTCCTGACGTAAAGGTCCGCGAACTGGCAGTCGAGCTTTATCTTTGCGCTGTCCCTGACGTCCTCCGTGCGTTCCTTGAACGTGGTGCTGAGCCAGTTGGAGACTATCAGGGTGAGCGTGACGCCTATGGCAACTATGAGCACCGCGGAAAGTATCGTGCTTATGCCGCGCATCCTCAAAGAACTGCGGATTCTCGGCATGATTTATTATTGCCCGCGCCCTTATTTATTCCCGACGGATGTCAAGACTCTTCCATTGACAAAACAGAAATAGAGACTCCTTTTCACGCCAATGAAATCTTCGCCGTGAAATCAGGGCCGCAGTTGCCGGCGTACGCTTCTATGCGCACCGGTTTCGTGGCTTCGCTGCTGTTGTAGATGAACCAGTCGGTGAATCCAGGCGGCATGGGATCCGTCACGTTGTAGCCTTTCATGGCTATGTTCGAATGCGCCTTGCTTTTCGCCGGGTCGCTGTAAATGATGTTGGCCGTCAGGGATGACAGGTTCATGTTCGTTTTAAGGTTCTTTACCTGGACGCTGACAAGCTTGTCTGAGAAAGCAGCCGACGACAGGTCCAGGGCGCCTATGCAGTTCGATTTCTCTTCCGAAGTCAGCAGTTTCTGCTGCGAGAAGGTCGTCGCCCACGTGGCCATTATGCCCGCGATGGCCATGGTAAAGGCGATCAGCAGGACGGCGGCAATAAGGGGCGATACTCCTTTAGAGGAGAAGAACCTGCGGTTCTCTCCTTGCTCAAAGAATCGAAGATTCTTTGGCATTTCAGAAACCTTCGGTTTCTGCAAATCTAACCTCATTCCCTTATTACTAGAATCAGAAGTACTCACGAAATCACTGCTATTACTTGATTCGCCCCATTTAAATATTTTGAAGAAGCGGATTTCCCCGTATTCCGGTTTCAAGGCGTCCTGACATTTCTAAGCTCCACTTTCAGGAAATCCGCGCCGGCGTAAAGCGTGTAATAAACGTCGTAGGATATCGAGCTGCTCGCATTCACGAAGGCGTGGACCGTGCAGGAAGAAAGCCCTCTGCCGGCACGGAGAAGCTCCGTGAAGCCCGTCCCGCCGGCGAGCGCTGGGTTGTCGTCTATGATAATCGTGGAGTTCGTGACGTTCACCTGAGTCCCGCTGTCCTTCTCGGTCAGGGATATTATGATGTTGTTCGTGCTGAGGCTGGGCAGTGGCGTGGCGTTGGCGGCTTTCAGCAGAACCGCCTTGAAAAAGGTGTTTTCAACGGTGAAGTTCGCCGAGGCGTCGCATACGACGTCCTCGCCGCCTATGTACATGATGTTCTTGCCCGTTTTCCTCGAAAGAAAGTCTATGGCGGATGCTTTCGACTCGGTTCTTGACTGTATGAAGTCTTCCTGGGGCACGACCTCGATATCGCCCTGCGACGTGAATTTTATGACGCGCCGGGAACCCACGCCTTCCTTCGCAACCTCGCGCACGGCGTTGTCTATCTGTATCATCACGGACTCGGTCTGCCTGAACGTCTCGCCGGTCTTCGCGCCTTCTATCGCGGGGAGCCCTATGTTCAGGACCATGAACATAGCCGCTATGGCTATGGCGGTCACGAGCACAAACGTCACTATCGGGCTTGCCATCAAATCAAATCCACTAGTCTCTTTTGATCATTAACGAATGACGCACTTGTGCGTCAAGCTGTTATGGAGTAGCAAAGTCTGGAATCACCATGTCGTGTTGAAAGTGCTCTTTATCCTCGCGAAATCGTCCTTGCTTTTCAGCTTCGCGTCGAGGAACAGCTGGAGCACGGACCTTTCCCGCGCGGGCGGCGCTATCCTTATCGGTATCGTCTCGGTTATGTTCTGGTTGCGCCTTTCGTAGGTGAGCGTCACGTTCACGATGCCGCTCGATATGTCCGCCGAAAATGACGCGGTGCCGTTCCTTTTGTCGTTGATCGCCCCGATGACTGCGAACGCGGGGGTCGAGGTGGTCGCGTTGACCGTGAGATTTATGTTGTCGTTGAGGAAATTCCCAGCGGTCACGCTGAACGCCGTGTTGTTGACGGAAATGAGCGCGTAAAATACCTCCGCATCCTCTTCGCCGCGCAGGAACGTCGAGAAGTCCATCAGGTTCGAGATAGCCGAGGCGTTGGCGTTGCCCTGCAGGCGGCTCACGGCCACGATATTCTCGTACTCGTGCTGGATGTTTCTCAGCTCCTTGTCCATTATCATCGTTTCCTGGAACCTTTTTTCCTCGAGAGTCGAGTATATCCCGAAAACTCCCCTCAGGAGGAAGAGTCCTATGAGTATGATGAGCCCGGCTATGACGAACATCTGCCCCTTTCTGCCCTTTTTCTTTTCAGGAAAGAAAAAGTGTATCTTGGGAGAAGCGAAGCTTCTCCGAGATTCCGAAAAGCTTTGCTTTTCGAGAAAGTTGCCCAAAAAGAAAATATTATTCGGGTAATATCTCATATTTTTCTCCACATCCATAGAATCACTTTCTTCCCCAGGTATATGTTTCGGTAATTGGCAACGTAATACCTGACGCCCACGACCGTTTCGTTCCCGGCCACGGAGCCGGCCGAGCAGTTGAAGCTGCATATGTTGCTTTCTATTTTCAGGTTTTTCGAAAGCAGCTGGGAGACCTGGCTCTCCAGCTCGGCTTCGTCGTTTTCCCAGACGATCCTGCGCAGCTCCCCCCTCTTGTCCATGTATTCCAGCGCCTCGAAGCCCTGCTGCTTGACGTTGCTTATCTCGAGCTCGGGCTGCTGCGGCGTGACATTGAACATGAAGGTTATGGTAAGAATCACGAAAGTAATCACGACCAGGGCTTCGAGCGTGTAGATGTACCCCTTCAAAGAGCAGAAACCTGACGGTTTCTCTCTTTTGAATCTCGTTTCCCTCTTTAAAATATTATCCATGTCTACCACACCTGGACGATCATCTTGCCGCGCCTTATGCCGGCGGTGCTGTTCTGGAACACGACAAAGCGCTGCAATGAAACGACGTTCCCGGTCTTCGGAAGCGTCTCCCCTACGTCAATAGACGAGCTGTTCGTATCCAGGTCAGTTATCTTTATCCTGAAGCTGCCTTCCATCCGCGTGCCTTCCTTCACGTGCGTCATGTTTGTGAGATTCAGCTGCGCGAGCTTGTCGTACTGCACCAGCGTCATTCTTTCCGGCGTGAATACGGTTTCTGTAAGGTTATCAACGCCGCTTACCGTGTTTCCGGGTTCCAGAAAACGCCGGCTGTCGTCGTCGAAATACACTGTATAAAATCTTTCCTGGCTCGCATTCACCTCGACGACGAAAGAGAAATTCTGGCCGCTCCTCTGGTACGTCACGGAGCGGTTGTAGTCGTCGTATACGGCGACGGAATTCAGGTCGTAGTTCTCAATGAATGAGGATATGTTGAAGGTGACAAGCTCGTTTGTAATCCTCGCGACGGGGTCGCTCGTGTTCCGCAGGAACGCCGCGGTGTTGTTTATCAGCACGGTCATCTTGTACGCGCGCGTACTCAGCCCGAGGCGGCGCAATTTTTTGCCGAATTCGTGGTGTTCCTGGATTTCCGTTGTGTTCAGCGAGCGGTTCGTGAGCCGTACCTCGTCTATCGTCCCGTTGAAGAAGGATTCCGCTGCTCCTCCGCGCCCGCCTATTGTTGTGGCAACCGAGGAATCTAGAACGGACGAAGGCACGCTGCTCACATTCCTGTTTTCGAGCACGCCATTGACATAGATATTCAGCGAAGTGTTCGTCACGAACACTCCGGCAACATGGTACCAGACGTTGGTCGAGAGGGTTGAATTGCTGACAACGTTCATTACCGCGGAGCCGTCCGTTGATATCCTGAAATCGACCTTGCTGTCGTTCCTCACAAACAGGGCGTAGGAACGCTGGTTTCCGCCTGGCTCGTATTTCGAAACAACGGACATGTTTTTCGCCGAGGCGGGCTCAATCCTCAGCCAGGCTTCTATCGTGAAATTTCCCGTGACGCTCGTGGCAGCGTTGTCGCTGACATTAACGGCGTCGTTTGTGCCGTCAAATGCGCAGGCGCTCAGGATAATGCCCTGCACGTTGGGAGCGCAGTTCAAGCCGCCGGCGGAAGTCCCGCTGTTTCCGGAACTGCTGCTGTCCGCTGTGGAATTGTCAAGCCGCAGCAGAAAGACTGTATTGGCGCCGAGAAAAGGCGGCGGCCAGTCCCGCGGCACGTACTCGCTGTCGGCCACGCCGCGCAGTGTTTCCGCCTCGCTCCTCAGCTGCGCTATGTCCGCCAGGTTCTTTATCGGCGCCACAAAGCTGCTGAACGAAAGGATTATGAAAGCGAAGAGTACGAGGAACAGCCCGACGGCTATGACGAAATCCAGCTGTGCCGCGCCCTTGGAGGAGGAGAAAAGCCGGATGAAGTTGCTTTGCAACTTCCAAACTGTTTCGGTTTCTCTCCTTCTAACCTCACGTCTGGAGAAACAAAGTTTCTCCAACGTTTCAAAGAGCTCTGCTCTTTGCAGATTTCCCTCATTCATAATTATTACTCCACGTCTCAATCAGACATTAGTCACCCTTATCTCGTCCGTCCCGTCGCTGTACCGCGTGTAAACGACGGACGTCCTGCCGCCGTTCGTGCCGCCGCGGAAGGTGGCGTTGAAGCCCATTATGCACGTGTCGTTGATCGTAGGTGTGCCTGTTGTCTCTATGATAAGCGTGTCGTTGACGAAGCGAGTCCTGTAATTCGTCCCGCCTATCTTCTCGGGCATCGCGATGCTGATGCTCCCGAGCGTGGTATTGCTTCTTGAGACGTATTCCTGCGGCACCATGATTTTCTCGGCTGCCGTCTTCATTATGTCGCAGACCTGCAGTATTTCCTTCTTCCCGACAAATTCCCTGTGGTCGTCTATCATGGAATTCATGCTAGAGGCGATGATCCATATCATGATCAGGCTGAACGCCACCGCGAACGCGTGCATCAGTATGTGCGACTGGCCCTTTCTGCCCTTTTTCTTTTCAGGAAAGAAAAAGTGCAAGTTGCCCAAAAAGAAAATATTATTTATCATTACCACGACCTCTTTTTGATGCAACTTTTTTCCAAAAATCTGCTTGGAGCAGCAAAGTTTCTCATTTTATCACCGCCACCTGGACCTTCGTGACGTTGTTGGAGTTCTTCCCGAGGTTCTCCACGACAATCTCGCGCGCCCCGGGGCCGATGAGAGAGCGCCCCACTATGTCTATGTCCGTGTATTCGAGCCGCATTACCACGGGAATCGTATCGGGCCTCGTGACATTGTAAGAGCCGAAGCGTGTATCCACGATGCCGTAGAGCCTGATTGAATCTATCTTTTTCCTGATGCCTTCCTCGGTGGCCCGCGTGAAAGTTATGAAGAGCCTCGAGTCAAGGGGCTGCCTCATTTCCAGCAGGTACGAAAGGCCGTTGTAATTCGTGCTGTTCTTCGTGCCGAATCCTGACGAGGAAACAAGTGCCAGGATGAGGTGCCCGTCCGCGGCCGAGATGTAGTCGTTGCCCTGCTGTATCGCGTCGTTGCTCTTGTTGTTTATGTTGCTGACGATTGAGAAAGCAGCCGAGCGCCCGAAAATGTAGTATCCCGAGGACACGGTGTCCTGGCTGAGAGCGGTTGCAGAAATCAATGCGACGGCAAGCAGCATCAGAAATAACATCCTCATGAAAACCACTATTTGACGCTCCTTATGTTCTTCACCTGCATCTCGACGAAGTCGCCGGCGCCTGTCAGCGTGAATTCCGCTATGTAAGATATGTTCGCCTCGGTCGTGTTCATGACAACCCTTATCGAATTGCTCGGCAGGAACGACTCGTTCCTCGTGAATTCGGTCCATCCCGTGCCGTATGTTGAATTGTGCAGATCGTTGACCGCTATGAGCGAAATGGGATTCGTGACATTCATCGGCAGCCTCTTCTCCCTCATCTGGACTATCAGCTTGGTGGTGTTTATCGCAACGGGGCTTCCCGGCGTACCGTTCTTCCTCATAGCGAAAAGGACCGCCCTGTTTTCGAGAACGAGGTCGTCCGAGCCGTCGCCGTCGATGTCGGCTTCGTACGCCTCCACATGCGGTCCCGAAAGTATAAGGAGGTTCCCTTCCTTGAACCGCATGCCTTCCTGGAAAATCTGCCGCGGCAGGAGCAGTTGGTATTTTATGGTGTCGGATTTCCCCGAAACAACGAGCTCGCCGCCTTCTATGCTGTCGAGCTTCAGCACGCGCATCGAGCCCGGGGCCTCGGACGACATCTCCCTTACCACGGCGTCAGCAGTCGTCAGCAGCTGGCGCGCGAGATTGAAGCGCTGCGCGGATTTCCCCTCTTCCAGGACCGAGTTCGCGGCGCTCAGGACTATGACGGCCGACGTGACGATAATCACGGCGATTATGACCTCGAGGGTTATCGTCAGCCCCTTCAAGGAGAAAAGCCTTTCTCCCTTGACCCTCATTCTTTTTCTCACACTAATCCCTCACGATTATCTGGACCTGGCTGTCCGTCTCGTTCTTTTCGAGCACGAGCTTCGCGGAGCCCGTCTTCACGAAATCGCCGATTATATCGACGTCCGTGTATGATAGGATGATTTCTATCGGCGACTTGCCGAGGAAGAACGGAACGAATGCCTGCGGCATGAAGCCGTGTATCTTTATGAGCTGGAACTTGCTGCGGATGTTCGCGCAACCCTCCCTAGTTATCGGGATCACGAAGCGGTTCTTTTCCTGCGCCTGCGACAGGCGGAGGTTGAACGAGGTCGTCTGCGTCGTATTCACGCTGAGGTTTATGTAGCTGAGCTGCTTCCCGGAGAAGACGATGCCGAAAGCCGGCGTGCCCGTTATCGCGGTGTCTTCCATGCATACGTAGAAGTTGCTTATGTTCTTCGACGTAAGCAGCAGGAATTTCTGGTTCGCCGAAAGCTGCGACGAATCTATTTCCGCCGCGTCGTTTGCCGTGCCGTTGATGCTGAATTCGAGGACAAAGGTGACTGTCTGGTTCAGTATTTCGGACAGCAGCGGGAAGTCGAAGCCAAGCACGGCTATGAAGCTGCTGCTCGTCGTCTTCCCTGCGAATGTTTCGACCGAAGTCCGGGCGATGTAATCGCCTCCCGTCAGGATTCCGGATGCCGAAGGGTTCGCTGAGTCGACTCTGTAGGACGAGCTGCTCATTTCTGCAGCGAAAACAGCGGCAGCGGCGGCAAGCACCGCGAAAACGAACGCTAACTTCATCAGATGTAATATGTCGGCGCCTTGTATATTAAATTTGGTTAAAGTTACGGCACCGCGATGTCCGCCGCGAATGACGCTCCGCAGTTCGCGGCAGAAACTTCCACCCTCAACGGCTTTGTCGTGTCATTGGTGTTGTAGACAAGCCAGTCGCTGTATCCCGGCGGCATGGGGTCCATGAAATTCAGGTCCTTCATCATTACATTGGAGTGCGCCTTTGTTTTCGTGGCGTTCGCATAGATGATGTTCGCGACCATGCCGGACAGGTTGAAATTCGTCTTCTGGTTTATGACCTGAACGGTCAGGAGAGTCCCGGAAAACGAGGGCGACTTGAGGCCAAGGGCGCCGACGCAGCTGTCCTTTTCCTCGGATTTCACGAGCCCCTGCTGCGAGAATCTCGTTGTCCATGAGCCCAGTATGCCTGCAACAGCAAGGGTAAAAGCAATCAGCAGTATGGCGGCTATAAGCGGCGAGACGCCCTTCATGCCTAAACTATGTAATTTTCCGCTTAAAAAGAACTAGCCCATCCTGCATCCGGTAAGCTCTTCGTACAGCTGCAGGGTCTGGACTCCGATATAGGGGGTATTGTTATAAACGGTCGTGGGCACCTGGGTTATCCCGACCTGCTGGCATACCTGCAGGTTAGCGCCGGTGCAGTCGACGTATACTTTTCTATAGAACGAGCCGATTACCTGCAGCTGCGTCTGGGTATTAACTTCGCTGCTCTGGCCGAACACGAGCACCTGTTTTTCCGCCAGGCATTCCGCAAATGCCTTTTCCTTCGTGACCCTGTCAAGAAGCGCCTGCGTGTTTACGGCGCGGTCCGTGAATAACGCGCCGTCGCTGCTCACCAGGACTTCCTGCACCTGCCTGCTGCCCGCGGCGTCGCGAGTGGCGAGGATAACGCGGTACATTCCGCTTTCTTCTTTGACGTTAAGAACCTCGACCGTATTTTCGGTCAGCAGCTCGTAAATTCTTGCCACCTTCTCAACAGCCGCTTCCTGCTTTGCCGCTTTCTGGCCTGCCGATATGTAGGAGCTGTATATCAGGAAGGCAAGCGCGAGAACAAGGACAGCGATTACGCCGTAAAGGATTCTGCCCTTGATTAGCTTTTCCGCCACGCCCGTTACCTCTTCTTAGAATTTCCGCGAACCTTTATATTTCTTGATTAGACGCACGTGTAATTGTTGTTGTACGTTTTTCCCGCTCCGCAGTCCGGCTGGCCGCACGCATCCACCGGCTCTATTTTGGTCTCGTAATAAATCTCCTCGGGACAGTCGGGAAACGCGCCGTACCTGAAGCATTCCCTTTCCTTGTACAATTGCTTCTTCGAGCACGAGCCGAACTGCCAGTTCCTGCACTGGTTCGCCGGGCACTTGCCAGGCGTGAGCTCCTGCGCGATGCCGGGATTGACTTTCGGCAGCTGCGAAAGGTTCGTGTCCTGAGTCGGCACAGCAGGCGCAGGCTTGTACGTTGTAAGGAGGAAATAAGCGACCAAGGCGACAACCACGATGCCGCCGATAATCAGGTACTTTCTGGACTCGACCTTGTTCATGGTTATAGATTATCGGAAGCCCCTTATAAAAATATCTTTATTCGGAAATGATTCTTATTTTGATTTCGTTTCCTCTTTTTTCAAAATAAGCTACATCGCCTTTTCCTATTCCCAATTCTTTGGCTATTGTATTCGGTATCCTGATTACAATAGAGTGGCCGACTTTTCCTATCTTCCTCGCCATTTTTCTTTTTCCACTCAGAATTTCGTACTTGAAAACTTCGTCTGACGGAAAGAATATTTCATTGCATTTTGAGCACTTGTAGCCGTTCAGAACAATCCCTTTTCTCTCTATCTCGACTTTTTTCAATGCGGATTTGCAAATAGGGCAGCTTTTCAGCTCTATTTGCTTTGTTTTCTCCATTTCTATCAATATAGGTTCCATAAAATCACTCCGGCTTTAGGTGAATCATGAATGCTTTGTCATCCTTCAATGCGTAAACAAGTTTCCATGTCTTCCGGTCTATTCTTAATTTGCACTCATGTTTTCCGTGTTTTTTTGATACTGTTTTATGCTGCACCTTTTCCAGTACCTCGCCCAAAAAATCTATTGTTTTGTTCTGTCTGTCAAGTTCGTCCATGATGTGCAACGTTATGACAACGAATTTGTCATTCCACCAGTATCGCAAATATTTGTCTCGCTGCCATGCCATCGGACCACTGTATATCTTTTTATTGAATGTATATCTATATAAAGATTTGTCCGTTTCTTCCGTTTCTAGGTCCCTTTGATTTTTTATGTGAGTTTACGGTGCTCAAGAATTAATCTTAACTTTAATCATTAACTTTAAATATTAATCTTAACTAATAAGTTTTATGCCTCTCTACGACGAGGTGAAGGGCCGGGTAGCGGCTGCCTTAAGCAAGGACGCAGTCCCCATCAAGCTCATCGCCGACAAATGCTCGCTCTCCGTGAGCACTGCTTCTAAGTACTGCCACATACTTGCCGCTGAAGGCAAAGCAGACATCAAAAAGTACGGCAACATGAAGCTGGTGAGAAAGAAATGATGCTGAACCACACCCCGAGGAGAGAAGGAACGGTGCTGATTCTCTCACTTGTCCTTCTCTCCTTCATATTTGCTTCCCTCGTCTACGCCGCTGTCCCCAACACCATGAACTTCCAGGCAAAGCTCACGGACACGAGCAACGTGCTGCTCACCGACACGTACAACTTCACGTTCCGCATTTACAATGTCGCAAGCGGCGGCGCAAACCTGTGGTGGGAGGACCAGCGGCTTTACGTTGACAACGGCATCGTCAATGCGCTGCTCGGCAACAACACGCCTCTCAATTTATCGTTCGACGAATCGTACTGGCTGGAAATACGCATAGGCACGGAAACCCTTACGCCAAGACGGCAGCTGGCTACGAGCGGCTATGCATTCCGCGCGAACACGTCCGAGGACTTGGTATGCACGTCATGCGTCGGCAGCGGGGACATAGCGACCAACGCGGTGACATCCTCAAAAATCACAAGCGGATCAGTAACCAGCGCGAAACTTGCGGACGATCTGGTCCTGCAGGGAAATCTGTCAGCGGCATCCAGCTTGTTTTATATAGCGAACAACACGCGGAATGTGGGAATCAACACGACATTGCCCGCGCATACATTGTCCATAATCGGAACCCTGAACATAACAAACAATGCAGGAACCCTCGGATTGTTCCAGGACTCAAACGCAAGGGTCGGCATCGGGACATCCTCGCCTCTGTACACGCTTGACGTCCGCGGCAACATCAACGCCAGCGGCTTCCTGAACGCTTCGCAGATATGCTTCCGCACGGACTGCCGGACGGAGTGGCCCTCAGCGATATCAGGCTGGGCGACCACGGCGACGCTTGTATATAACGACACGCCTGGCGTGAACGTGAGCATAGGCAGCAGTTCAGCAGCACCCGCAGGCTATAAAGTTC
>JACQIH010000016.1 GCA_016198625.1 Candidatus Aenigmatarchaeota archaeon | reverse complement strand
TACGGGCGAAGACGGCACAAGCGCGCTGCCGGCGACGACGGAGCCGACCCAGACCGCTATCGCGGTCATCAGCCCGTTTATGGGGCGCAGGATTTCAAGATACGGAAACACAATATCAGTATCGCCGCGGATTTTTTAAAGATTGTTTTCGGAAGAAAAAATTATTCGTTGCTAGTTGCCGCAGTACTGTTCTTTGCTGCAGCTTTTTTGCATCCGAACAGGTAAGGTTCGACAGCAGCATCCAACCTTTTCTTTAAGCCTTGGATGTCTCCCCGAGTATAACTGTCCCGAACATTGAGATGAACAAACACATCGACATATGCTGTTTGGTCTTTTGTAGCTATTCTGGCTACTCCGGGTTGCCGTGGCATGAATTCAGCAACGGAAAAGTCAGGATGAAGAGCATTTTCTAAAGCCTTTTTCACATCGTCCATTGTGCCCCTTCGTACTCTGTAGTCAATTTGCTCTATGGACACGAACATCAAACCTTCGCACCCCGCCTCTCTTTTGCCTTGAGCCGCAGGCTCTTCGAGCCGCACTTGCGGCACTTGGCCTTCTTCGCCTTGACCCTCTGCGGCGTCGTCCTGAGCTTCGCGTTGCAGCGCATGCAGACGAACATGTTCTCGTAGAGCCGCTTTGCCACGAACTCGGGAAGTTTCTTTGCCATAAGGATGACCTAATTTTCGGAATGCACTAAATCCCAAATATAATACAATCCAGGGGAACAAGACTCACCAATAATTGGTTTTCCAAGCATTTGTACGTATCTATCTTGAATAAAGACTTCCTTTAATTCAAACGGTATTCGGAAGCTTCGATTTTTTTCCTATTGCAATTCTTGGTACTGCAATCGGATATTTCATCACCTAGCCATCCCCTTCAATCTTCTTATCCTTTCTTCCACGGGCGGGTGGGTGCTGAAAAGACCCGCTACGCCGCCTGCGGAAAACGGGTTTATTATGAACATGTGCGACGTTGCTTCGTTGCCGCGCATGGGCTTTTCCTTCGCGGCTCCGGCTATCTTTTGCAGCGCCGAGGCAAGGCCGAGCGGGTCGGAAATCATGGCCCCTGTCTTGTCGGCGGCGTATTCCCTGCTGCGCGATATGGCCATCCTTATCAGCATAGCGGCAATCGGCGCCGCGATGAAGAGCAGCAGATAGCTGAGAGCGTTCCTGTTCTCCCTGTCGCCGAAAAGGAACAGGTGGCCCATGTAAGTTATCGCTCCCGCCATCGTCGCGGCCATTGCCTGCGTCAGCGTGTCCCTGTTCTTGATGTGCGCTATCTCGTGCGCTATGACGCCTTCGACTTCCTTGTCGTCCAGTTTTTCCACAAGTCCTTTTGTGACGGCAACAACGCCTTTTGCAGGAGACCGTCCCGTGGCGAAGGCGTTCGGCGTGTCGATATCCAGGTAGTAAAGCCGCGGCTTGGGGACTCCTGCCGCATCGGCAAGACGCTCCGCCATTTTTTCTATGTTCTTGTGCTTCTTCGCGTCAAGAGGCTTCGCCTTGTAAATCCATAGCACGAAGCGGTCGGAATACCAGTAAGTCAGAAAATTCATTATACCCGCGAAGGCCAGGCCGAAAAGCATCCCGCCCGTCCCGCCGAAATAATACCCTATTCCAAGAAACAGCGCAGTAAGGAAGCTCATCAGCAAAAGCGTTTTTCCCCAGCTCATAAAATCATCTTGTCAGGTATCTTTTCGCGTGTCCAGTCCAGTCGATGTCCCCTGGCCGGTACTTCTTTCCGTGATGGAAATTATTTAAGATTTGCCCGATCAGGCGCGCTGTTGCCGGCGCTCCCAGCTTCGACGTGTCTATCTCATAGACGTTTTTGTTGTTTTCCAGGGCTTCTATTGTTATTTCATCGAGCATCTCGGCTTCTACGTTCTCCCTTATCTTGGCTGCCGGCCAGTTTCTTCTTTTCAGCCTCTTTTCAAGCGCATCCGGATTCGTTCTCAGCACGAATACGAAATCAGCTTTCACGAGATGCGAAAGGTGGCTCTCGACTATGTTTGTTCTCCCGGTCCCGATATTTCTTTTCACGGCCCTGGCGAATTCCCGCTCGTCTATGACCTTCGTTCTTCTTTTCCTGTCGTAGCCGTAGCGCAGCTGCTTCTTCCGCATAAGATAAGGAACCGTAATGAGGTTTGCCCCGAGCCTGCGCGCCAGCAGCCTTGCGACAGCCGTCTTGCCGGTTCCCGGCGTTCCCGATATCGCTATGACTGGCGTTTTCATTTCGGCACTTCCGCAAGCCTGTGCTCCATGCCGTGGGGCATTAGATAAGCGCCGCTGAATCCCCCGCGAAGCTTTTGCAGCATTTGCCCCGCGAACGAAAGGGAATATTCTTCATTGCTCACGCCGTTCTCATAAAAATCCGGGACGTGGATGTCGAGGCCCTTGAATATCCGTATCCAGCCGGGGCTTATCATCGGCACCCCGAAAATGACCGGCAAAGGGGATTTCGCCGCGAAGTCCTCTGCGTCAGCGATGCCAAAGACAGGCTGCGTGATGACAAAGTCGGCGCCCGAGAGCGCCTTGATTTTCAGCCTCTCTGTTTCCCGCTCCATGTCAGCCGCGTAGGGGTTCGCGACGCACCCCACGCATGCGGCGTTCTCTTTCAGCATTTCTATCACCTCGAAAACGCTGACGTTGCTGCCGTTCTTCCCGGTCATGCAGAGGAAATTTTTCAGGCCGTAATCCGAGGCGGTTTCTGCCATGCCTTTTAGCTGGGCGCGCGAGCGGTCGCGGGCGGCTATGTGCGTTATTGTTTTAATTCCCGCGTCCTCGAGAAGCTTCGCGGCTTCGATAGAGCTGGAAGCATTCTCGATATCAGAGACGTTCAGGAAATCGGCGTGGCGCGCAGCAGCCGAGGTTTTCTCAAGCCATGCATTTTCTTCGGATTTCGGCGGCACGATATCGACCGTTGTGATAAATCTCTTTCTGATTTCATCGGATACAAACATAGTCTTACCTAGGCTCGAATCCTTAAACAGCCGTTTCGCTTTAAGAAATTATGCGGGAATTATTCGCTCATGCTTGAGGAAATCTGGACCGAGAAGTACAGGCCCAAAAAACTCGGCGAGGTCGTGGGCCAGGAAGAGATAACGAAGCGCCTGGAATCGTTCGTAAAGAACCGCTCATTGCCGCACTGCCTCTTCGCCGGGCCTGCGGGCGTCGGGAAGACAACCTCCGCCCTGGCAATCGCGCGCGAGCTCTTCGGCGACGGGTGGAAAAGCAATTTTCTCGAGCTGAACGCGTCGGATGAAAGGGGCATAGACACTGTGCGCGTGAAGATAAAGGACTTCGCCCGCACCATGCCCCTGGCCGGGATGTTCAAGATAGTATATCTGGACGAGGCGGATTCGCTGACAAAGGACGCGCAGCACGCGCTCCGCAGGACGATGGAGAATTACGCCACTACATGCCGCTTCATCCTCGCCTGCAACTATTCCTCGCGCATAATCCTGCCGATACAGTCCCGCACCGCAGTGTTCCGCTTCTCGCCGCTCAAGGAACAGGATATCGAGGGCTTCCTGAAAAGAATAGCCGCTGCCGAGAAGCTGTCAGTCGACGCGGGAGCGTACAAATCGCTCGTTTACCTGTCCGAGGGCGACATGCGCCGCGCGGTGAATATCATGCAGACGGCCGCGGCAATGGACGGCGCCATCACCGAAGAGGTCGTTTACGCCGCGACTAACAGGGCCGACCCGAAGGAAGTTTCGGTAATGCTGGAAAGCGCATTGTCCGGGAATTTCAGGGAAGCCCGCAACAGGCTGCTCTCGCTGCTTTACGAGCGGGGACTTGCCAGCGAGGACATCATCAAGGAGATTTACTCCCAGACCTTTTCCTTGACGATAGAGGACGAGAAGAAGCTGGGAATCATAGAAAAGATAGGCGAGTACGAGTTCCGCTTGACGGAGGGCAGCAATCCCCAGATACAGCTGGAAGCCCTGCTCGCGCAGATAGGTCTTGCAGGGAAGAAATGATTATTAACCCACTTTGTGGAAGTACTAATCCTGTTATTTGCAGGAATAAACCGCCTTTTTTACAGGCTTTGTTTAAAAAAAGGCTATCAACCTGTGTTTCACGCTGATACATGGTGGAACTAGGT
>JACQIH010000015.1 GCA_016198625.1 Candidatus Aenigmatarchaeota archaeon | reverse complement strand
CTTTAAAAAATCCGCGGCGATACTGATATTGTGTTTCCGTATCTTGAAATCCTGCGCCCCATAAACGGGCTGATGACCGCGATAGCGGTCTGGGTCGGCTCCGTCGTCGCCGGCAGCGCGCTTGTGCCGTCTTCGCCCGTAATTCTTGCCATTCTATCCGCGTTCCTGATTTCAGGCGCGGGCATGGTAGTCAATGACTATTACGACATTCAAATCGACAGGATAAACAGGCCGAAAAGACCGATTCCTTCGGGCAGGATGTCCCTGAAAGCCGCGAAGATATACGCGGCCGCGCTTTTCGCCTCGGGCATCGCGCTGTCCTACTTCATCAACATCTACGCGTTCGCGACCGCTTTCATCGTCTCCAGCGTGCTATACGCTTACGCCGCGCGGCTGAAGAAGATGGTCCTTGTCGGCAATGTCGCGATAAGCGCGCTCGTGGGCACATCGTTCATCTACGGCGGGATTGCCGCGGGCAATTATTTCCCTACACTGCTGCTTGCACTGCTGGCGTTCCTTGCGAACCTTGCGCGGGAGATATACAAAAGCATAGAAGACGTCCTCGGGGACGAGAAGCACGGCGCGAACACCCTGCCCATCAAGTACGGCGTCCTGAAGGCGAAGATGGTTGCGAACATAATAATAATCGTCACGGTGCTTTTCAGCTTCGTGCCCTATTTCCTCGGGGCGTTCGGCCAGGTCTACCTTTTCTTCGTCGTCATAGCCGACATAGCCTTCGTCTCCGCAGCTGTCGCGCCGGTCAGGCACAGCGCGAAAATATGCAAAATCGCCATGAACATAGCGCTGCTGGCGTTCCTGGCGGCATCCCTGAATATCTAGACGCCAGGCCAAATCTTTTTATTGCACGCGGTCATTAATCTTTGAAGAAGCGAAGCTTCTTCGAGATCCCGAAAAGCTTTGCTTTTCGAGAATAGAAGCCTATCAGTGATAGTATGCCCGAGATGAGAAAGATACAGGAATTCGTGGAGAAGAACAACATACTGCCGAAGGACTGCCTGTACCACACGAACCGCACCGTGAAGAACTCGGAGAAAGAGCCGAAGGGCCAGATGCGCGTCCTTGTGCCGAAAAGCGACGGCAGGGCGCGCGCCGAGTATATCTGCCCCGAATGCGGGCACTACGCTTATGTCGAGGCCGAGTGGAAGCGCCCCTTTTACGTGAAGTGCGAGAAATGCTCTTTCAAGATTTCCGTGCCGAAGCTGCGCGACGAGGCGAAGAAGGAGATGAAGTCGAAGAAGGCTTAGCGTTTTCTTTATCTTTCCGCGCCCTTTCCGGAAGAATCCTGTCAGCGTATCTTTTCCATTTTCGATTCTTCTTTAAAACTTGTTCCATTGTTGAGCCTTTGAAGAAGGTTCCGCGAGGTCCTATAGCTTCGTATATGTCTGGCCTCAAGTAAAAAGTGCGTGAGAAATACACATCTTGTCCTTCAACGGAAAATTGAGGATAATGAATTCCCTTTACTGAAGTGATACCTTGGTAATTGAAAGATAAATCCTTGAAATCCCTGCGCCTTCGCAGTTCAAGGAGGTCCCTGGGCGCGACATGCGGCCCGCCTCTCGTTCCCATAATTTTCAGGGAGATTTAATCTTCTTATACATTTGCTCGACGTTGCGGCGGCAGACGTAGTCGTGGTGCCGGAAGCCGCCGCCCATCGATTTCGGTATGTGCATGAGCTCGTGGATTATCGTCTTGGTCTTCTCTTCCTCGCTGAGCCTGTCGAAATTGTGGGAGATGACCTCGATCACGTAATGCGCCCTGACGTTCAGCGCTTTCTGCAATACGCGCGACAGCGCGTGGCAGCGCGCCAGGGTGTACCTGCTCTTCGACCCCGTGCTCCGCATGAAGACGACGCGGGAGAAGTCATGGCGAAAGCCGAGCACGGCGGATATCTCCTTCGCCTTCCTTTCAAGCTCGGGATCGGGGAAATATTTTATCATGAATAGTTAGAAGCGGCGCAGGATAAATAGCTTTTCGCGGGCGGACGTGATTTTCCCGTGATGCTTCTGCACTGCCGCGGAAACTTTTTATTGCGGCGCGGAAAAAGGAATATAGGTGAAACAAGTGGTCTTTGAAGGTGCTGTAGGACTGGGCGTTGCGATGCT
>JACQIH010000013.1 GCA_016198625.1 Candidatus Aenigmatarchaeota archaeon | reverse complement strand
TTTTTTGAAAAAGTTTGCTAGAGGAGAGAATAAGCAGGCATCTTTCTCTCGTTGGATTCCGCTTCTTCCAGATTAATTTATAAGCAATTCATCAGATATCCTTGCGTATGAAGGTAGCTTTGAACCTCGGCTGCGGCAACGACTACAGGGCGTCGTCGAAGGAGAGGAAGTGGGTGAATGCCGATAATCTCGCCGATTTTCCCGGAGCCAGGGTCGACAAGAACGTCGATCTGAACAGGATTCCATATCCTTTCAAATCCGGCTACGCAGACGAGGTCTTCATGAACCACGTCCTCGAGCACCTGGAAGACCCGCGCGCCGTCATGAAAGAGGTGCACAGGGTGCTGAAGAGCGGCGGTCTGTTCTTTCTTAACGTCCCCTACTTCACGCGCGGATACAGCGTGCATGTGCATACAAAAGGCTTCAGCGTATGGTCCGTTCTCGAGGATACCAGGCAGGAGTTCGTTTCCGAAAAGGTGCAGCTTCTGTGGGATTACCCGGAAAATTTCAGGCGCGGCGCCTTTATTTTAAGGCCGTTCTGCAGGTTCTGGAACTGGGTCATAAACAGGAACCATTTTCTCACCGAGCGCTTCCTGTGCTACAAGTTCGGCGGCATCCTGGAAGCTCGCTTCGTTCTCCGAAAAAAATAGCTGGACGGCTTATTTTCTGCTTCTGCGCTTCTTCGCGCCGCGCATGTACAGGCCAGCAGCGACAGCAGCGGCCAGGATGAGCGCTAAATAAGCTATATTAACTGAAGGCGACGCCGCGACCTGCCCTGTCGGGGTTGTATTTACTGGCGCAGTCTGGTTCATCTGGCTAATCTCCGTCGCATTCCCTGCTGGCTGTGCCGTCGTATTCACAGCGAGATTTACAGTTTCGTTCTTGGTCTGGTTTGCAGTGGCATTTTTCACTGTCGTTACGCCGCCTCCCCCGCTCCCGCTGCCTGACGACGATGAGGAAGACGAAGGCGGCGTGTATGTGAATGTCACATTTGTCTGGTTTAAATTGCCGCTGCTGTCGTTGGCGTATAGTTTCAGGGTGTTCGAGCCCTGCGCTGCCGTAATAGTCGCGCCTGCGCAGCTGCTTAGCGTTATATTCGCGGCGCCGTTGAGCGAGTAAAAGCATCTATCAACAGCGGCATTGTCCGATGCCGTGTATGCCAGCGATATCGACGAAGAAGAGTACGTCGTGCCTGACGGCGATGTCATGCTTAAAGAAGGCGCTGCCGTGTCGTTGCCGCCGGCGCCGCCAGAGAACGACGGCAGGAATAAAGCGGAGCTGCTGGATGACAAATTGTAGCAAGGCTTGTTTGACGCGGCAGCGTTGCAGGCATCCGTTACTCTTGTTATGTCCGGGCTTTCTTTCGTGCCGTTGAGGTAGAAGTACAGCGCGTAAGCGCGCGGAAATATTATCTTCGCCGTGAAATTGCCTGGCGGCAGCAAATCGTTGAAGTCAATCCATACGTAGTTGTCCATCACGCCGCCGCTTGAATTGAACGCGGTGGAAATATTCTGCTCGGACGTCATGTTCCTCGTGATATTTATCGCCGCCGAGGAATTGACGGCGCCGCCCGGAAATTCAGCGGCTTCGACGAAAATCCTGCTGACGTTGAAGCGCAGCGTGTAGTTCTCGAAGGAAAGCAGCCTTGAGGCGTCTGCGCCGCTGCCGGTGGAGTTGAGCAGCCCCAGCGTTACGTTGCCTGCCAGCAAAGTCTCGTTAAGGTTTTTTATGACGGAAGTAATGTTCCGCGTCACGTTGACAAAAATCCATCTTCTTTCCGTCGTGTTGATGTTGCCAAAGGAGTCGTTAACATAAACGCGGAACGTGTAATTGCCGTCCGCGAGCTTCGTTTTTGCCTTGAACCGGTTAAGCGACGAGCCGTTCATGGTTTCGCTCGTGCCGTTCCATTCAAGGAAGATTGATGAAGGAGCCTTGCTCACTGTCACGTTTATGAACGCAAGGTTGCCCCCGGTCAGCATTGAATTGTTGCTTGGTGTCGGACTGGCGAAGGATACGTTCAACGGAACAGTATCGATGATTACCGATATGTTTGTCACATTCACGTTCCCAACCCTGTCGGTCATGTTTATCTGCATACTGTAAGTGCCGTCAGGGGCTGTTCCGCTGCAGTAATCGTACTGGCTGTTGCATGCCCCGTCCCATGTGCTGCGCAGGGAAAGCGTATTGCTCTTTGCATTGAACCTGTCGACCTTGCTTCCGTTTTCAGCCAGAATGAAAGTCGTGCTGAAGTTAACCACTTCAGAAGCGGTCACGTTGACGGTTATTGTCTCGTAAAGCCCGTCGCCGTTGGGGGAAAAGGCATTCCCGGCGCCGCCCGAGAACATGGCGTTCGCCTGTGGCGCTGTCAGGTCAAAGGTCACGTTCCTTGCGATGAAGACAGTGTTCGATGCGGAGTCGTTGGCGTATATTTTGTACGAGTGAAAGCCTTCCGAAGACGACTTGTTGATGAAGCAGCTCGCTCCGCTCGACGACATCACTTCAGTCGTCCCGTCCCATTCCAGCAGGCACCGGAAAGGGTTTGTTTCGTTTACGGTCGCGTTGATGAAAGTGTAGTTCCTGTTCAGGGTCTTGCCGTTGCTGTCGCTTATATTTGTTATTGAAGGGAATATTGTATCCACAAAAAACTTTGTGGAAGAAAACGAGGACACTCCGTTGTCATCGATACACGTCACGTTTATTTCATTAGAATCTTCAGATAAGTCCTCATTAGCGAATCCATGACCTATGTCAAAAGTATACGTGAAATTTGATTTCTGGTTGTTCAGATTGTATGTGCATTGCTGGGCTGTCTGTACCCTCCTGTCGAGTATTACACTATGTATGACACTAGATTTGTTCAGATAAGTACCGTTAATTATGTCCGTTATATTTATTTTCGTCGCGTCGTTTGCCAGTTGATTTAGTATTTTATTATTTGACGTTGCCGAGTAGCTGAATGTCTGGTTCGGCATTATTTTCAAGGTCCATAAGCCAGTTCCACCGGAAAGGGAAAAGTTAAGTCGCGTTTTGTTTTCCGGCAACACGGAAACTATCGATGAATAATTGTAGAGCGAGGCGTTCACCGTCGCGTTTCCGACCCAGTCGATGCCGATTTCTATCGTTGTATTGGTCACGTTTATCCCATGATACGTAGTGCCGCTTGCAGACGCGCTGAAGAAGAAAAGCTGCGATGAAGGAGCAGCGCTCGCTGCTATGGCATAGGGCTGGGTGCCGTTCACATAAGTCCCGTTGACGATGACCTTCCAGTATCCTGCTGACGGATTTGAAAAGATGATTTTCTCGTCCGTGTTATTTACAGACAGTGATGCATTCTGCTGCATGCCGCTCGGGTCAAGCAGCAGAAGGTCAAGGTTGTTGTGGTAGCTGTAGTTCTCCGGCCAGTAGAGGGTCGCGCGGAGCTCGCTGCTGCCGTCAGGCACGAAAATATTGTG
>JACQIH010000014.1 GCA_016198625.1 Candidatus Aenigmatarchaeota archaeon | reverse complement strand
TTTTAAGAAAGTTTATGCGGGAGACGAGATTCGAACTCGCGAAGCGAATCGTCACCTTTTCCGTGCACGCTTTTGCACAGCAAAAGGGTGCTAACGCACTACCCCCTCAAGGTAGCCCCTTTGGCCGCTTGGGTACCCCCGCGCCTGGAATTATTTAAAGCAAATCTTTTAGTACCGAAATGAAAACGCTTTATAATTTCATTTTGAATAATTACTACAGATGTCAGGACCCGAGACAGAACTTTCTATTCCTTTCATGCATTGGGGTATTATACATCCGGGTCCGGAAAACTTCGTCGTATCAAGTATGTACGTTCCTGACGCAGATGGCTTGTGCCCGATCGAAAGAATACCGCTTAAGGTATGGGATAACCATTCTGGAATAGTGGTAGCGCACAACGGATCAAGCTATCCTGTACCGGGAAAATATACAGGCTCTTTCACAATTGTTTCTCCGACAAGGAGCCAGAGACCCGCTGAATTAAAGGAAGGTCCTCAGAAGCCAGAAAGGGATATCCTCGAAGCTATCATAAATGGGGACGACCACGCAATTCTGGTTTCTACAGAAGATATTTCATATCGTAGTTCAGTCTTCTCAGTCAGGCCGGTAAAAGAAAGGATAGGAAGCGCAGCCGGAACAATTATAAACAGGTATCCGCCTTTTGTAAGGGTTATTGACCCTGAAATAGAAAGGCGGGTCGAGGAATACTCGGAAACGGATTCCAGGCGTATTGCCAAAGGCGTATGTCTTGTTGCATTCCCAACAAAGTTTTACGAACAACTCGGAGACATGGAAACTGAAGATCTTGCTTCTGTCCTGTCCTCACTCAGGCTTGCCATTGGGGAATCCGTTGAAGCTGCTCACGAAAGCGGAAACAGGTATATCCCTGTAAGCATGTTCATAAACACAGCGAAGGACACGGGCAGGAGCCTGAAAAGGTTTCATTTTCAGGCTTATGTGGATCTGACCGGGGACGGTCACGGGAGCCTCACGCAGAGAACGCTCCAAGCATTTGAATATGACGCCCGGAATGGAGGGTGCAGACTTTGTAAGAGGGTCATGGAACTTGATACACCTTACTCTCCGGGCCGTTTCGCGGAAAGAGTTTTGTATCAAAATGATAACTGGATTCTCTGGGCATCCGGCGCTCCCCGGGTTCCGTACCATCTCAAATTTATGCCAAGGCAGCATATTGCCGACATAACTGAAATGTCACGGGAACAGATTCGTGACCTGGCTGATGTTCTAGTCCTTGCCGACAATATCTTGAACAGAGCCGGTGTAGTCCAGGGAAAGCACGTTATCTTTAACCAGAGACCATTTGATTACGGTTCTAGCTATCATCAATTCGGCGAAATTCGACCAAATGCAGTCGTAGGCAGCTTCGAGCGCATGGACGACGGCAGCGTAATAGCAAAGCATCCCAGATATGTTGCGAGGGCTTTGAGAGAAGTTATAGCTTCTTACAGATAGAGCAATCTAACGGAAAGTAACAGAATTCGGTGAAATTCTTAAATTTTAGCACTTCTCGCACATCGCGCCGCAGCACATGCCAGCCTTGCCGGACTTGGTCCCGCAGTGGGCGCACATGTACGTTTCCTTCGAAGCTTTCCTTGCCGTCTTTCTTGTTGCGGCTTTCCTTCTTTTCTTGGCCATTGAAAACACCTCGGTATAAATTGAAACAAAACTTCTTAAGCGAGGATGACTGTCACTTTCCCTTGCCCCTTCTCCACTTCGCGGCCCCGAGCAACGGGGCGTATATGTCTTCGGCCGGCTTGACGCCAAGCTCGGATATTTCTTTCCTGGAAGGATTACGGCCCATTCGAGAAATGCTCCCGCCGGGATTGCTGCAAAGAAGCGGAGCTTCTTTGAGCTGCCAGAAAGCTTCGCTTTCTGCGCATGAACCCTACGGGTTCAAATCCTGAAATGCTCCCGCCGGGATTTGAACCCGGGTCTCCGGCTAGCTTCGCTTTCATAGCAAACTTCTTTGCTCAAATCTTTCGCTTGGCACGAAAGGCCGGAATCCTTGGCCGGTCTGTCCGACTCTTTCCTTTTCTTTCCGCAGGCGCCTTCTTTCTCGAAAAAGAAAGGGCCTCTAGACTACGGGAGCGCCTGCTTTAACTATTGCGAAAGCCTTTTATTAATTCGGCTGCGCTAGAAAAAGCCCTTCCTTTCCTGCTTCGTCTTTATTTTCCTTATCATTTCCTTTTTCTTCCTTATCGCATGCTGCTGTTTCCTGATAAGCTCCTTTTGTCTCCTCATTTCCTTTTCCATGTCCGCCATCCTTCGCTGCATGTGCTTTGCCGCGACCTCGCGGAATTCCTGCGCCTTTATGAGCGCCCACACGCCCACGATTGAAAATATAGTTACGATGAGAGCCGCCATGAACTTCGCTGAAAGCCGTTCTCTTATAGGTATTACTGTCTCTATCCCCGCCCTTATCGCGTCGTTCCAGAACAGTCCTACCACGAAGCCGAGCGCCGTTATTATCGATGTAACAAGCATGCCGTAGATGTCGCGCTTCTTCGCGTATTCGGTCAAAGTGGTCATAACTCATTAAATGCCGTGTCACGGTTAAATTCTTTTGCTTGCGATTGCGCGCAGAACGTGCTCCGCGGCGATGCTGGACCAGCTTTCGAGGTTGTACTTTTTCAGGTCGTCGACTGGAGCCAGCTTTCCCTCCAGCATGTCCGTTTCCTTCACGGTTATCCTGGAATTGCCGTTAAGGACGTAGCACACCCCGAAATGCACCTTGCCGACGTCGTTGCTGTCGTCGTTTATGAAGCCGAGCGGCTTCGGATCGAAGCGGCCGCTGTAGCTGACTTCCTCGAGGAACTCTCGCCGCATCGCCGCGTTCAGGATTTCTTCCACGCCGTCGTCGCCTTCATTGACGTGGCCGCCGATGCCGATGCTGTACAGGTTGTGCAGGCGCTTCTCGCCGCTCTTGCCGAGCCTGCGCAGGAGGAAAACCTTCGTGCCGTGGATGAACACGACGTAAGGTATTATCTGCTTCAGCGAAGTATCCTCCTCGACTTCGTCCCTGCCGCGGAAGAAAGCGTGCTTCTTGATGGCTTCGAGCACGTGCTCGTTCCCCTCGTGGGGCAGGAAGCCCTGGAAGTCCTTCTTCAGCAGCTGCTTCCTCGGCACGACCATGATTTTTTCTGGCATGTCATCATCCTTTGTTGAAAAACGTTTTCCTTATTTTGTTCCTTCTTTTCTCCAGCCTCTTGCCGTCATTTTCCGGGATTTTCATGGTGTTATGCAAGGAATCAGCCATCTTTATTATCAGGGCATCCTTGGAACGTATCTTGCCGTATGGCGTGTGATTCGAGCTCAATTCTTTGACCAGAAACATGACCCTTTTCCCGAATATTTTCTCCAGCTCTTTCGGCTTCACGCCGCAGTCCTCGATAACATCGTGAAGCACCGCGGCGCACAGAACATCCTCATCATTTCTTATTCTTCCGACGAGCTTCATCACGGCGAGGCAATGCTGTATGTAAGGCGAGCCGTCGCTGTAATATTTCTGGCCCCTATGCTTTTCCGTTGCGAACTCTATCGCTTTCCGAAGCTTTCGCATATTCCTCCACATTCTTTTTCCGCCAGCGCTTTTTCTTTCTAAGAAAAAGGGCTGAATGGGTCGGGGCAGATTCGAACTGCCGGCTTATGCCTTTCATACCCTTGCTTTTCCGCCAGCGCTTTTTTGATCAAACTTTTTCTAAAAGTTTGAAAGGGCTGTAAGGGCATCGTCATTTGCGGCCTGCATTCGATAACCGCTAGACCACCGACCCTGAGCGCTGGGAGAGGGAATTTCACGCCCTTTCCTTGAGTTTCTTTCCGTGCACGCTTTCTTTGCAAGAAAGGGTGCTTTGAACCCTCGCGGGCTTTCGCCCACAGGATGGTTGCGAACTTTTCTGTTCCGTTTTGATGGAACTTTTCCGAAAAGTTCCTAGCAATCCTGCGCCGTAACCAAGCTTGGCTATCCCAGCACAAAGAGAGAAACCGCAGGTTTCTCTCTTTTGAATCTCATTTCCCTTAATCTAATTTCCTTTTCCTGCTCTCATTCCCTTTTTAAAAATTTATAAAGAAAGTCCCGCGGGCGGCTTTAAAGTCGAACATCTTTAAATTCATGCTCGGTGTAATATACCAAGGTGGTTCCATGCCTATAAATGTCAAGAGCTACTCCGAGCTTACCCGGAAGGATGTTTTTACCGACAAGGGAATTTATGCTGGAAAGGTTGTCGATATTGGCGTTGATCTGGAGCGCTTTCGCGTGCGCTCGCTGGTTGTTGATGCCGTTCGCGGCTCCTTCCTGGCGAACCTTGTGGGCGACAAGAAAGGCGTCGTCATACCGTTCACGATGGTGAAGAGCGTCGGCGACATAGTCCTGATAAAGCACATCCAGCCGGCCATGGAAGAGGAGCAGCCGGCGGCGCCAGAGGCTACTGCGCGCGTCTGATTCTGCTTTGTTACAGCCGGGGAAGGCTGACTTCAGTTCTGGAATAGGGATAGCCAGCCCTGCGGTTCCCGCCGCATCCTTCGAACTGATAAATATCTACGGGCTAACGCCCGTAGTATTTTTGCAGAAATGCAGAAGTATAATAACGGCTTAAAAGCCGTAGTACAACAAAGACCAAAGGTCTTTGTGTACACATGGAACCTTCAGTTCCATGTTGTATTGACT